>JAHENW010000196.1 GCA_018610025.1 Thermoplasmatota archaeon | reverse complement strand
AATAAAAGGGTGGAAAAAGTCGGCAGTCCCCCACCAGAATCTTCCTAAACTAGTAGGGCGGGGCAATCCGCAGCGTGTTCGGGAAAATGTAGATTTTACCAACAGTATAGGAATCTTCGATTTCTATGAAGTGGGAATTAAAATTCCCACACTCGATGGAAAGCTAAAGGCTTTCCAGTAGATATTTCTGGAATCATATTCCAGATATCGAATGAATACTCCGTATTCATGTAGATAGCGAGGATGTAGGAGAACTCGTTCCCCGAGTCGGCAGTCCACTGTTCTACCCAGCCAATGTGCCGGAGAATACCTGCCAGCCCAATGCCGATTTAGCTACCAAACTAAGCACGATGTACATCCTTTCCCCGTACAGATAATCCTTCCACTTCCAGACGCCCTTGTACTGTAGCAGCTGATTCAGGGCGAAGACGTTGAAGAAGATGGCTATCGATACGAAGATCCAAAGGACGAAGTCTGGGATCGCAGTTTTAGCAGCGACCGTCCAAAGGCGCACCGCTATGGCGATCCACGGAGCGACACCGGCTATCCAGCCGAATATGAAGGGGGACCAACGGACCTTTTCGGTCAGTTGATTGTACGACTCCATCAGCCAACCAAAAAATATCATGGAAGCGTTCACTGTGAACAGTACTACAAGAACTCCGAGATCGGTGTATCCCACCAGCATGGCGATGACCACTATCATCAACGAACTGCTCAGCGAGTACTCCATCCATCGAGCCTTGTTGATATGTTCCTTGAGATTTTTCTTGTACCAGTCGTATCCGAATGTAGACAGGGAAAAATGGGCGAAGGCAGAGATGAAGAGGAAAAGAGCCACAACGGGGCCGATAGGTATCTCGAAGAGGAATTCTCTTCCTATCTCCTTCGTCCCCGGCATCCCTTTCAGATAACTGCTGGTCACCCAGATAGAGAAATCGTTAGCTAGGTACAGCATCAGAGAGCCCTGGATAAAGTGCAGGACCGCCATAAAACCGTTGAATCTTCTTAGCTTTTTGAATTTATCTTCACCATCGCTCATCCGATACCCTCGCGACGATATGGAGATATTAATATATATCTTTTTTGAAGATTACCTTTCTAATAATTTTTCGAACTATATACCCGACAATACACAGTTGTAGTCAATCCTTTAGAGAATCACTTGGAAGTTCTATCATCTCGATCGATTTCCCACCTCATAATCGGGACTCTCTTCGTTATACGAGTGTTCAGTGTATACGAAATAAGACTCGCCCTCATCTTCCTCATAGGAGCCCTGGATCAGGTCCTTCTCCATCCCTTCATCGAGTATGGAAACGGTGTCCAGTTCACTTTCACCGATAACCTCCGCAAGCCTAGATACCTTTATCCTTCTATTCGTTTCCAGGTATGTTTTTATCTTCTCCAGCTTTTCCTGGTTCTTCCTTACCTTGAGACCGTGCCTGATCAAGAACACTGAGGGAAGGATGAAGAAAATAGAGGAAAAACCTAATCCGAACAAACCGAGTTCTATATCCTCCAGAGCAAGGGCTATAGATGCCAGCACAAATATCGCACCTATGACGAGAAGTATCACACCTATCGTCAGGTAGGCTTCATCCTTGAATTTCCAGAGGGTAGCCATCTTCCGAGATAGTATAAGAAGAAAGGGGATTTTATCATTTACGGAACAGTTCTTTGAGAGAACCGCGACCTCTAGCTGAGGTCTCTTAAGGTCTTTACCTGCCTTCAAGACTCTTCTCAAGAACTCAAAGTTTTTGTAGTTCGATGGAAGTATAAAGGGATGATAGCATGAAGTTCAAATCACTTTTCATGGCCCACACCCCAAAGGCGGATAAGGAAGAACACAAAGCGACCATAGAGACGGAAAAGTACGTCCTCCACGTGAATCTGGTGGGGAACAAAGATGAGGCACTCGAGGTAGCTCAAGACAAGGCAGAAGAGGGTATCCAGTCTATCATCCTGTGCCCGGGCTTCACCCATGAGGATGTGGCGGAGATATCTGAGAAACTGCCGGACGTGGGCGTTACCGTGGCTAGGGGAGACGGTCCCAGCAGCCGTATCGCGAAAGAGGCCATGGAGAAGGCCGGCTGGTTCGAGTGATCGACTATCTCGCTGAGATAAATATTTAAAGCTATATCCATTACTATGTACGAGTGAGAAAGATGACCACCGGATATGAATCAATGGACATGACGATCGATTCTAAAGAGGAGTTGAACGATATATTACAGAAGATATACTGCATCGAAGATCGTTTCGAGGGGATGAATTCCTGGGTCGGTACGATCCTTTCCGATGGAGAGACCAGAGGTGTTTTGGCAGTGCTGGCAGACGACTCCATGGAACACAGGGAGAGCCTGGAATATCTGATATCTAGGATCGGGGGGCTGAACCAAAAGAGATCGGTTTAGATGCGTTCGATTTCGAAGAAGGGGATGATGAAGAAACGATACTGAAGACTGTGCTCGAGAACGATTACGACGCCCTCTATCACTACTCCCTCTTGAAGAACCATGTCGATAAGGATTTCCTCAGAGAGCTCTTGGATGAGAAGGACGTACGAACCTTTTTCGAAACTCTAGAATATCTCATCAAAGAAGAGCTGAGGCATATCAGTATACTGAAGTCGGAACTGGAGTAGGTTAGTCGAAATGGGTTTTGAGAACGTTCGGAAATAAGAAAAGAGGGAAAGGGGTTTTGGTACGTTTCTTCGACGAGGCGTTTTCACACTGTGAACGAAGTAGACATGACCTGGTTCCCTTCGTTCAGCACCGTGAGTTCGTACGAACCGTCCAAACCGGGTTGAGCGATCCCATCGGACACCACCAGGTAATCTCCCGTACTGACTACCTGATCTCCACCTATATCGACGTATTTCAAAGTGTAGTCACCGGATGTCTTCGTGATCTCGTATGGACTGGAACTCGGATGGCTGTTGTACTCGAAGAAAACAGCTTCTCCGGAACTACTGTTCTCTAGACGGAATCTAAGCTGTGCTACCGATTTTTCCTGCGAGAGGGATGCGAATTTCAGCTTGTATTTCCCTCCGTCGAGTTCTTCAGTATCACCGAACGTACCGGTTATGGTATCGTGTTCGGGTGTGTCCGGCAGCATCATGTACAGGGTGGCTGCCAGCACCACGGTTATCGCCACCATCAGGATGGTAGCGATGACGGGCGAGACCGCCTCGTCGTCCGTCAGGAAACGGTTTTTCATAGGTTAAGTCCTCCTGCAGGCTCGCACCTGCTAAATACACATATCACTTTCGTTTTGTTTAAATTCTTCCCAAATCTATCAAAAGAATCTATATGTATGTGGTAAATCGACAGATTCCAACTTACTGAGCTAATAATCTATTTATACCTCAGACCACATCGCGTCTATAAAAGATAAAAACTTTATACTTTTCGACCCATCTTTAGGGAAGATGGAGGAAGAAGGACAGGATGTCTCTTTCCCACCAGAACTGATCGATAGGCGGGAAGAGTTGAGAAGGTTGAAGGACGTCTGGAGGAAGGTGAAGGAAGGGAACGGTTCTACCGTCTTCATCTCCGGTGAAGCGGGTATAGGAAAGACCCGTTTGGTAGAGGAGTTGGTGAATATGGCGGAAGAGGAGGGGGCGAAGATCATCCGAGGGTGGTGCCTTGCGGATAATCTGGAAGCGATGATGCCCTTCAAGGAAGCATTCAGGGGGGCTGACCTCTCCCACCTCATCTCGGAAGCCCCTCCACCAAAGATATTATCGGCCTACCTGATAGATAAAGACGGGATTTTGGTCACCAAAGCGGAGCGGAAAGAGACCGAACTGGACCCGGACATATTCGCCTCGATGCTCGATACGGTCCAGAGGTTCGTCGGCGACTCTCTATCACTGATGGGAGAGGAGAAGGAGAGCGAACTCCATACCATGAGGTACGGAGAACATGACATACTGATCCAGACAGTCGAGGGATGGTCTCTAGCCACCGTCATAGAGGGGACGAGCAGCGAATTCTTGATAGAGGACATGAGGGATACCCTCTCAGATATCGGGGAGAAGATGGATTCCTGGGAGGGGGACAAAAAAGAGGCGGAGAGGGTGAAACCGGAGATAGAGTGGTTCATCGATTCCAGGAAGTACGAGGGGGAATATCTAGCCGAGGATCCGAAGATAATGCAGGAGAACCTTTTCGAGAACATACTGTTGGGTATCCGCAGGCTGTCGACGGAACGACCGGTCTTCTTATTCCTCGATGACCTACAGTGGGCGGACCCGACCTCATTGAAGGCGCTCCATTACCTCTCAAGGAATACGAGGGACAGCAGGGTCCAGATCCTGGGCACCTATCGACCGGAGGACATATTCAAACCTAGGGAAGACGAGACCCATCAGCTGAAAGAGATACGGCAGAACATGGACAGGGAGGACCTGTTCGAAAGGATAGAATTGGAGAGATTGGAGGAACCAGCTATAGAACGGTTCATCGAAGAGACCCTAGGTGAGACCGAGCTGGACGACGCGTTCTTGAGGAAGGTCTACGAGGTGAGTGAAGGGAATCCTCTGTTCTTACAAGAGGTCATCCAGCTGCTGCTGGAGGAGGGAGATCTGGTCAAGGAAAACGGGGTATGGGAGGCCAGTGGAGATATGGATGAGGTGCAGGTCCCGTCGAAGGTGCGCAATTTGGTTGTGAGAAGGCTGGAAAGACTCGGAAGCGATCAGCGGGAGATATTGGAGTGGGCGAGTATAGTCGGGGAGGAATTCAGAAGTGAGGTGCTGGAAGAGTCCATGGAGATGGACCACATGGAGCTGTTAAAGAAGCTGAACGATATCGAACGGACCCATAACCTGATCCACTCCCGAAAGAAGAAGTACAAATTCGACCACAACATGATACGTGAAGTGCTCTACGACGATATGAATGAAGAGTTGAGGGAGGAGTACCACAGGGTGATCGCCGAAAGCTACGAGAAAGTTTACGAGGAAGATATCGACCAGATGGTACAGCAGGTAGGTCTGCATTTCTACAGGGCAGGGGATGAGAGGGGAGTAAAGTACCTGCTGGATGCCGGCGATAGAGCGAAAGAGGGATATGCCAACGATGAGGCGGAACAGCTCTACAAGAACGCGCTATCGCTT
>JAHENW010000195.1 GCA_018610025.1 Thermoplasmatota archaeon | reverse complement strand
GATTCTGTGAACTCCTGGCCATCTCGTATATCCCCTGAAGTACTCCACCCTCCGTTGGATCATGCATGGAAGACGCTTTTTCTCTTATCTCCAGGGCGTCCTTGACCACGCTCACTTCGTCCCTCCATCCCTTCATCTCTCTGATCGCACTCTCACTTAAACCTCGCTCTTCAAGTATCTCATCGAAGTCATTGGCTATTATCCAGCTCCCTTCTATCCCCGCCTCACATATCTGGACGACCAGGTCTCCCGGTTCTGAATCCTTCGTAAAGATAGGGTCTTCCGTTACGCCCAGCAGGGTTGTGGTTATCAGCGGTCTATCCAGGTCCGAGACCGTTTCGGTATGTCCCCCTATCAGGGTCACCTTCAAATCTGCGGCCGCCTCTTTCATGTCTTCAACGACGGATGTAAGCTCTTCTTCCGAATATTCTCCCGGTAATTGGAGGGAGGGTACTGCCCATCGGGGCTCGGCACCGGTGACCGCTATATCGTTGGCCGGGATATTGATGGATAACCACCCTATATTCTCCTCGGCACCGGAAATCGGGTCTAGATGTATCACCATGTACTCATCATCTAATTTGATGACTGCAGCATCTTCTCCGAACTGGGGTCCCATCACAACGTCTTCATCCTGTACCCGTCTCTCGAAAAATAATCTGTCCATCAATTCCTCTGGTAATTTAGGCATGTTCTCACATGGAAAGGGGCACGTTTTTCATCTTCTTTTCTACCTTTTTGGCCATCTCGTTGGCTCCAGTGGAGGAGAAGGATAAGAGGGCCTTCCGATAGTTATCTGCGATGCCGTCTTTGTTCCCCCTCTTCTCTTGAAGTTTCGCCATGGAGAAATAGGTCAGGCCCAAGGGATACGAGGACCCCAGTCTCTGGTAGATCGAGATGGCCATGGTGAGCTGTTCTTCAGCCTTGTCCTTATCGTCCATCTTGATATATGCCTGTCCCAGGAGGGCGTGGGCGTAGGCCTTGTCCTTTTCCCTGTTCAGCGAATCAAATATGTCCTTAGCCTCTTCGGCCGATTCTATGGCCCGATCATAATCTCTACTCTCCAGATCACACTCTGCCAGGGTCAGAAGGGCGGAGCCCTTCAATTTTCTATAGCCGAACCTTTCACAGGTCTCTATCGTTTCGCTCAAGAACTCTTTTGCGTTATCTAGTTTTCTCAAACCCTTGTAGAACTTGCCTATCTCCTGGAACCCACCCACCTTCTTTTGTGGTTCCTCTATCTGTTTCCAACATTCCAATCCCCTTTTGAAGTGATCTAGGGATTCCTCCCATTCACCCTTTCCTTTTTTCAACCTGGTCAATAGAAAATGGGCGTTGGTCAGCAGAGGATATTCTTCTCTATCCTCTAGCACTTCCAATGCGTTATTTATCTGTTCTTCAGCTTCCTCATAGTCTCCCACGGTATCCAGAAGATCGGCCAATTTTATGTATGTCTTCCCCATTTTGATCCTCCCTTTCTCACCCCACTCCTTAGCCAGGTCGATCGCTTCCTCGTAGTTCTTTATCCCCTCTTCATACTGGCCCTGCTCTGCATTTATCTCGGCGATGCCCATCTTCCCGACTATCATATCGTCGGGGTCGTCAGTTATATCTATCAGTTTTTCATACTTCTCGAGTGCCTGGTCCAGCCTCCCTAACACATTGTTGGTCTTACCTTTGAGACGATATATCGTATCTACGATCTCTTCGGTATCCCGTTTTTCTTCAAGATGGTCTAAAATACGGAACAAGGACTTGGTATATCCTGCAGATATGATCCCATCACTGTATTTCTTTAGATTCTCCTCTATCTTGTCCATGTAATCTGTCCTGGAAAGATGATAGAGTAGTTCTATGGTGTCTTCTCTAGACTTGATCGATGCCGATGAATAGTAGGTATAGGCGTTCTCGTGAAGCTCTTTCGTAGAATTCACCCGTTCACTTACCTTTCTTTGGATGACGGGATGAAGGTACAATCTCCCTTTCTTGTTCGTGGTGATGAGAGGGGTTCTAGAAAGGTTATCTACTATCTTTTTATTCGCGCCCTCAACCCTGCTCAGTTCTTTTTTCTCTACCGGTCTTCGGAATATGGAGGAATAGGCAAGGATCCCCTTTTCCTGGTAAGTCAGTTTAGTGTCCAATACTACATCGATAGAATGCTCCTCATCGCTGGCCAGCTCGTAATATTCCTTCGATTCACGTATGAGCGGCAGTTCTTCCCTTTCGAGTTCCAACGAGGACGTTTCATCTCTAGAGAGCAGATCCCAATCCAATTGGTCAGAGGTTGTGAATATCCCTCTAGCTCCCTCGATGTCCAATAATCTATCCCCCAACTGGAGCAGCACATCCCTCAGCTCATAGTTCTGGTCAACGTCTTCGATTATGATGAGCGAAGAGGATAGGTATTCCATATCCCTTTCGAAATTGATCAAGCACTCGTGCCTATCGATGATCTGGTTTGCCTCAAGATAAGATGATAGGCGGTGTTCTCCGCAGATGGTTAAGAAGTCGGCCAGATAATCCCATACATGCCTCTCTTCATACCAATCCTTCAATGGGAGATAGAAGAGCGTTATCTCATCACTTTTTTCATCCGTGAACTGGACCAGCTTGGTGGTCTTCCCTACACCTTCCTCTCCCTTCAAAATCAACAACTTTTCATCCTTGGACCACCATCCTTCGATCTCATCTGTGGAGATATCGGTGAGTTCTTCAGGTAAAAATGAGGGCATCATATAATCATAGCTCACCTGGACGTCTTTCTTCTCTCTAGACTCCAGTTCCAATGAATCTTCATCGAGTTTTTTCAGTATCTCGGTTAAAGAATAACTGGTCCTGAAATATCTGTTTATGTCTCTTATCTTCAAATTCTTCGTTTTTCCATCTACACTCACATCCACCGGCGTGTTCAGTATCTCCTGCTTGGTCTTTTTCGCCTTTTCGACCCCCTTCTCGGTCAGGAAGTAGCCCTTCCTTCTCTGCTTCTTTCCCTTTATCCTGCAGGTCTCCTCTGAGACCATCCCCTCGTCCTGAAGGTCTCTCACCGCATAAGAGACGGTATTCTGCTTGGCGCCTATCTCTTCAGCTATACCTTCCTGGGTTATCTCCGGCGGTTGGGCATATTGGCTTTCACTGTCATAACATTCTAGAAGATGCACCAAGATCTTCTCTTTGGTGATGAATTCGGGAGCCATGTGTAGACCTCCATAACTGCAAGGGATATAAGAAAGTTATTGATATTTGTAGGTTTCTTTTATATATGCGATTGTCTGAGGAAACAAAAGTTATTTTACTATCATACATCATGGCATTAGCAAGGATGAAAGAGAGAGCGAAGCGGATAGCCCAGAGATTAAGAGACGTGGATGAAGTTCTTATTGTTTCCCATATCGATGCCGACGGTATAACTTCTGCCAGTATAGCCTACGAAGCTTTAAGGAGAATGGGGAAAGAGGTCGAGGTGGAGTTCGTCAAGCAGCTCGAAAAGAAAAATATAGACGATATCGATGAAGAGGGATATGATCTGATATGGTTCACCGATCTTGGGAGCGGTCAGCTTACCCATCTCAAAGGGTTGAACTGTGTGATCACCGATCACCATGAACCTCAAGGAAAAGCCGGTGAGCCTCCTGTAGAAGATAGAGGCAATATATTGAGCTATTCGAGACAGAAGATATCAGAGTTGAATCCCCATAGACACGGTATAGACGGGGCAACGGAGCTGTCAGGAGCAGGGACCACGTATCTGGTGGCCGGGGAACTCGGGGATAATTCAGACCTTTCCAAGCTGGCGGTGATAGGTGCGGTAGGTGATCTTCAGGCCAGCAAGAAAGGAAGACTGATAGGAAAGAACAGAGATATCTTGGAGGAGGGGGTCACCGGGGGGTACGTGAAGAAGAAGACAGATGCACTCCTTTACGGCCTGGAAAGTAGACCATTACCCAAAGTACTAGAATATGCCTCGGACCCGATCCTGCCGGGATTGACCGGTGATGAGAACGCCTGTATCAACTTTTTGGTGGACCTGGATATCCCCTTGAAGGAAGATGGAGAATGGAGGAAATGGTACCAATTGTCCAGCGATGAAAAGAGGAAGATCATGTCAAGTCTAGCTAAAAAACTTTTAGAGCGTGGGTATTCTCCCAGGTACGTCGACGAACTGGTGGGAGAGGTCTATTCGTTCCCGGACGAGGAGGTGGGGTCCATGCTCCACGAGGCCAAGGAGTTCTCCACCCTCTTAAATTCGTGCGGCAGGTACAAAAAAGGAGAGATCGGCTTGAATATCTGTATCGGTAATAGAGAGGAGTATCTAGAGGAGGCTAAGAAGATGTTGAAGGGACACCAGCAGGTGCTGGTGGACTGTATGAATTACGTGGAATCCGAGGGTATAATCGAGAAGGACTACCTTCAGTACTTCCACGGCGGGGACGAAGTGCCGGATACGGTTTTGGGCACCGTGACCGGCATGATCCTCGGCTCTGGAGATGTGGACAGGAGCCGTCCCATGATAGCCTTCACGGTCTCCGAGGACAGGGACGGGATAAAGGTTTCTTCCAGGGGAACGAAACGACTGGTAAGGAACGGTCTAGATCTCTCCAAGGTCATGTCACGCTGTTCTAAGGAACTCGACGGGGAAGGAGGAGGGCACGATATAGCCGCTGGGGCGTTCATACCGGAGGGCAAGGAAGATGAATTTCTAGACAAGGCAGAGCATATGATAAAGGAGCAGTTGGAAGGGCGTTAAAAAGTTCACTCGGCTCTCTTCATGAGTATGTCCATGAAATCGACCAGATGCTCGGCGAGAGAAGGGTTATCCGTATAACCGCAGGTCTCCAGCTGGGGCGATCCCAGCAGCGCCCTCTGGCCGTCACTTATCACATCAGTAGCTATCAGGTTCTCTTTCCTCTCGATATTCGCAAAATCGGGCACTTTCTCCCCAGCAGTCGTCACGATGGTAACCCTTACGTCCCTTTTGTCGGCGTTCTGAAGTTCCTTTTTTAGACCTCTGTATATATCTGAAAAAGACGGGCTCGAGATGAGTATGTCTTCCCTCGTTTTCCGCAAAAATTCACCTATCTTCTCTATCACTTTTTCCTTACCATGGATGGTGTACACCAGCTGAGGCTCTCCCTTCTCGGAGAGCACCTCGTAGATGGTATTCAACCGTCCAAACACCTCGTCGAGTTTCCTTGACAAACGGCTTTTTAGTTCGAGGGGTTCCGCCGGCCGGTAGACCCGGGGTCTTCCCTCGCTCACCACCACATACCCCTTCTCGTGGAGTGTGTCCAATGACTTGTAAACGGAAGTTCTCGGGATATTCGCGGTCGATGCTATTGTTTCGGCGTCTGCTACACCGTGGGCGACGAGAACGGTATAAGTACGCGCCTGATAATCGGAGAGACCAAACTGCTGCAGTCTTTCGGAAATGAACTCGAACTCCTCGCTCAACTCGCTTATCTTTTCACCTGTTTCTTCCATTATTAGCTCCTACCGCTACAAAATATTTAAGTCTTTACTTTTCTTCTACACATCCGATATCCATGGTGATACAGGAGTCTAGATTGGATAAGGGTCTTCCAAAAAAGACCAAATCCCTGTGTCCTGAATGTAAGAGTAAGATAGATGCCAGGATCGTAAGGGAAGACGGGAAGGCTGTGATGAAGAAGGAGTGCCCTGAGCACGGCAGTTTCGAGAGCGTTATCTGGTCAGACGCAGATATGCTCGAGGAAGCGGAAAAGTGGGCCTTCGACGGTATGGGAGTGGACAATCCGGCCATCCCAGATGCCGAAAGCTGTCCGGAGAACTGTGGTCTCTGCGATCTCCACCTCAGCCATACTTGTCTAGCCAATGTTGATCTCACCAACAGATGCAATCTGAGCTGTCCCATCTGCTTCGCCCATGCCAATGAAAAGGGGTACGTTTATCAGCCCTCCTTCGAGCAGGTGGTGGACATGCTGCAGACCCTGAGGGATGAAAGACCAGTACCGACCGTGTCGGTCCAATTCTCTGGAGGGGAGCCAACGGTTTATCCCCGTTTCTTCGATGTTCTAGAGAAGGCCTCGGAGATGGGCTTCGCCCAGATACAGATAGCCACCAACGGGATAAAGCTGGCCCAAGAAGAAGATTTCGCACAGAGATGTGTCGATGCCGGACTCCACACCGTTTACCTCCAGTTCGACGGTTTGAAGGAAGAAAACTACATTAAGGCCAGGGGCAAGCCGCTTTTGGACACCAAGAAGAAAGCCCTGGAGAACTGCAGGAACACTGAACCTAGACCCCTGTCCACTGTGCTGGTACCGACCATCGTAAACACCATCAACGACGACCAAGTGGGGGACATCTTGGACTTCGCCGTGGAGAACCACGATGTGATCCGCGGGGTCAACTACCAGCCAGTGGCGTTCACCGGAAGGATATCGAAAGAGGAAAGGGAGGAACAGCGGTACACCCTCTCCGATATAGCCATCGACCTGGAAGAGCAGACAGATTATCTGAGCAGGGATGACTTCTATCCAGTACCTTTCGTGACCCCCATCTCTAAACTCATATCAGTGGTGAAGAACCAGCCCCAGGTCGCATTCACGTCGCACCCACACTGTGGCCTGGCTTCATATATAGTCATAGGTGACCAAGGAGACGTTCATCCCATCACTGAGTACGTGGACGTCGAGGGGCTCATGAAGGAGATGTACGACAAATCTGAAGAATGGGACTCCTTTTTGCACAAAACAGCCATAAAACTGGGCAGCAAATTGAAGAGCGAAGAGGGGAAGAGGAAGAGCATGGTCAAGAACTTCCACAAGTACTTTGGTGAATATCTTACCGATAAAGAATTACCCGGCGGTATAACCATAGGCGATATAATGATGGATATGATGGAGGAGGGCGATAAGGAATCCGTGAGTGAATTCTCCTGGCGGACCATGTTCATCGGCGGGATGCACTTCCAGGACGACTACAATTATGATGTAGAGCGTGTGAAGAGATGCGTCATCCACTACGCCACCCCAGACGGCAGGATCATCCCCTTCTGTGCATACAACGGGGGACCCACTTACCGGGACGAGGTAGAGAAGAAGTTC
>JAHENW010000194.1 GCA_018610025.1 Thermoplasmatota archaeon | reverse complement strand
GCCTCTTCATACTCGAAATCGTTCAAGAGCATCTCACCTTTCTCGAGGAGTTCCTGGGTTTGGTTCTGTGCCATATTATCTCGAAAAGAGGAGGGATTATGAGACAAATAAATCTTTCCAAATAAGCTTAAAAAGAATGACAACCGGGTAGTACTAATCGACTTTTTTTGCCGGCACGCCGTAGACTTTTTCTTTTTCTTGTACGTCCTTCGTCACCACTGAGCCAGCTCCTATAAATGTATCTTTCCCCACCTCTATTCCTGCCAGGAGTGTACTGTTAGCCCCCACTTTCGCTCCCTCCCGGATGACCACGGGCTCTATGTTGGAATCCATGTACTTATCGTTGGTTACAGATATATTAGGCCCTAAAAACACGTCATCTTCAACCACCGTTTCACTTGGCAGGTAGACGTCACTCTGGATAGAAACGTCTTCACCTATCTTACAGTTGTCCTCGATTATAGAACCAGAACCCACGACGCTACCGGCCCCGATGGAACAGTGCTCTCTTATCAAGACATGATGCCCTACCTCGACTCCCTTTCCCAATTCGACCCCTTCGTAGATGACCACATAGTCCCTGATAAGTGTGCCGTTATCCACCAAAACCGGGGATCTACCGCTCTTTACCCCCTCCCTCAGTTTTTCACTTTTATCTTTACCCGGATGGCCGAGGACGACATTCTCACTGATATGAACGTCCTCCCTCACATCCACGGGGCCAAGTTTATCCACCATGTTATATCACAATTCTATCTCTTTTCCTTTCTCGAGGGACTCTATGGCAGCTTCTACCACCCTCATGCTTTCCAATCCGCTGTATCCGTCGACCAGCGGTTCTTTTTTCCCTTGAATAGATTCGATGAAATCCTTCATCTCCCGTTTAAGCGGTTCCTCCCTTTTGATGGAGAATTTTCTTATATTGTGTTCCAGCGGTATCTCGAAGAGGTTACTCGCGTCGTACTCTAGGAGTTCAGACGAGCTGACCACCAGGGTCTGATCGATGTAATCCAACTCGATGAAATCGTTCGAGCATGTTATCGACAGGTTCCTTATCTTATGCGGTGTCAGCCAGTTGACTTCCACTACCCCGGTGATATTGTTGGCAAACCTAAGGGTTATATTGGCATGGTCCTCATATTCATCGTCCGGGTCGGTCTTCCCTCCCAGGGCGTAAACGGATAAGACCTCTTCATCCAATAGATATTTCATCACGTCTATATCGTGTATACCCAGGTCCAGGATCACCCCCATGTTGGAGACCCTGGTTGGAAAAGAACTCACCCTTGTCGAACTCAGGGTGATCACGTCGCCCACGTTCCCACTGTTCAACAGCTTCTTACAGGTCGATATCACTGGGTTATGTCTTTCTATCATACCGACCGCGAAGACGACTCCCTTTTTCTCCGCACTATCCACTATCTTTTTCCCCTCTTCATAGGTCAAAGCTATTGGCTTCTCCACCAGAAGGTTCAACCCCTTCTCTATGACCTGCTTACATATCTTTGGATGAGATGAGGCCGGTGTGGCGATGGTGACCCCGTCCAGGTCCTCCTGGATAAGATCACGGTGATCGATGAAATAAGGAACGTCGAATCTGTTTCCCACCTCTTCTGCCTTCTCGGGGTCAGAATCACATACCGCATGCAGACAATCCATGTCAGCCAGAACTCGGGCATGGTTCTGACCCATGGACCCAACTCCTATCACGCCGATCTTCATGAGATCGCTTATAGATGGGGGAGTGTGTATAAATATTTTAGTCCTCGGTGGTCCTCTTACCGAGATACTCTTTCATCTTCTCTACCGCGGTCTCCTTCTTCGATGGATAGCTCTCGACCCTAGCCCTTACCTTTATGGTGTTCTCACCCTCCGAGAGTTCTAGTTCATCTAGAAAAGCCTTCTCTTTATCCAACCTGAAAAAGAAATTGCATCGTTCATCGATCCTTCTTTCCAGTGTTTTCAACAGTGTTTCAATCGCGCTTTCAGGGAGCTTATCGAAGAACGCATCCATCTCCCTGTTTCTTTCGATTTTACTCTCCAGGATGATTATCCTGTTGCCGTAGTATCCCTCCGCTTTAGAGTAATCTATCTCTATATCTTCACCGGCTATGTTCTCTAAAGCGCTCTCCACCTTTTCAGGATCTTCGGTAGCATGGCAGTATGTCTTGAACTCCACGTAATGGAAGGTCACCATACCTCCTCCGCTCTCGTCTCTCCCCCTAAGTTCTCCACCAGGTAGATTATCCTACAGATGCTCTCTACTACAGTGACCCAGTTGTACGCCTCCTCCAGATTCTCACCGTGGGCGAACGTACCGTGTCCCTTGACTATAGCGGCGTTGTAGTCCTGCAGTATCTCCGGTAAACGCTCTTCCACCTCATCGGAACCAATCGATTCCTCCACCTCTAAAACCGGCACCTTCTTCAGGTGGTATCGACCTTCATCATCTATGGGCACTATCTCGTCTCTAACTAAGGAAAGAGATATCGCATAGGGCGTGTGTGCGTGTACGATAGCCAGAGCGGACGTGTTCTGATATATGGCCCGGTGCACTCCCACTTCCGTCGAGGCTATGATAACGCCGCTGTCGTCTTCCTTGACACCCGTCTCCACCACATCCTCCTCACTCATGTCCCCCATCATAGCACCCCTTCTCTTTATGTAGAGACGCTCACCCCTCCTTATGCTTATATTACCGCTGTGGGACGAAAGGTTCAATCCCCTGTTCTCCAGGAACTTACCGTATTTACTCATCTCCTCTACGATATCTTCATCCATGCTATCCCTTTATTCACGATACCAACAGGGGAAGACCATATAAACGTTTTTTTTAAGGAAAAGGTTTACAACCTTGTTTTCTTTCTTTTAAATGTGCCCATAGTATACCATCCCAAATTCAAGGACTGCTCGTACGCAAATGATCCAGCCGCTGCCGAGGGAAGGATCCAGTGTATCGTGGACGAGCTGGACGGATATGATTTTGTAAAGCCGAAGTCGGCTACGACTGAAGAGCTCGAACTGGTGCATCCCGAAGAGCACATAATGGCTATACAGAAGAAGAGGGAAAAACTGTTCGACATGGCCTCGCTGGCAGCGGGAGCGTCGGTGACCGCCGCAGAGCTGGGATGGGAGAAGAGAAGCTCTCTTGCAGTGATAAGACCTCCAGGGCACCACGCCTCCCCTGCATCGTGCTGGGGTTTCTGCTACTTCAACAACATGGGTATAAGTCTAAAGAAGTTGAAGAGTGAAGGGAAGATAGACAGCGCCTTCATCCTCGATTTCGATATGCACCGAGGGGACGGCAATATAAATTCACTCTTTGATGTAGAAGGGGCAAAGATAATGAACCCGGTATCCAGCGATAGGGATGATTATTTGCTGGAAGTGAAAGAGCGTTTGAGGGAAGTGGATTGCGACATAGTGGCGGCTTCAGCTGGATTCGATGAGCATGTGGACGACTGGGGAGGAAAGCTGAAAACAGAAGATTACATAACGATCGGTGAGATGTTGAAAAAGCTGAGTGAGAAAAGGTGTGGGGGAAGGAGGTTCGCTCTTTTGGAGGGTGGCTACAACCACGATGTGCTCGGTAAGAACGTGAGGGCATTCGCCGAGGGCTTCGGTGTGGATTGAAAAGGTATATTGAACTGTCTTTCGAAGATGAATATGGAGAAGAGATGAAATCGGGGATTGTTGATCGAGTAGGATCCGGGCAAAATACTTTTTCACGTTTGCATATCGATGCAAATTATCCTTCCTAAATTATATATATTTCTCTGCACTTACTTGTTTACTTTCGAGGAGATATAATGGAATATAAGTTTCTAAAGGTATCAGTGGGTATCATCGCCCTGCTGATGCTCGTCACTATGTTTAACCCAGCAGTAGCT
>JAHENW010000193.1 GCA_018610025.1 Thermoplasmatota archaeon | reverse complement strand
CTTCGGCGGGCTCTTTTTCGTCGATGGTTATACCCATGGAGACACAGGTACCCATGATCTCTTTTGCCTTGTGCTTTAGGTCTTTTCCCAGCAGATCGTTCTTCTTCATCTCTGCGATCTCCTTGACCTGTTCCATGGAGAGATCGCCTGCTTTACTGGTCAGAGGGCTTCCACTCCCCTTATCTATGCCGAGTTTTTCCAATATCAGGGCGGAGGTGGGCGGAGTCCCGACTTCTATCTCGTATTCGCCACTCTCCGTATCGACGGTGAGGGTGATGGGGACCTTCATACCCTTGAACTTCTCCGTCTCTTCGTTGATGGCATTCACTATCTCCATGATATCTACGCCCATGGGACCTAATTGGGGTCCTAAAGGCGGTCCAGCACTGGCTTCGCCGGCGTCTACGAGAGCTTCTATAGTTTCTTCAGCCATGATTATTACCTCTGTTGAATTCGTTTACGTATAGTTTATTTATGTATGGTCTGTTTATGGGTACTACTATTTAAAGTTAAAGATACTGAGTGAGATGTGAGATGATTCCTCGATCATCTTTACCCATCTCTTTACTCCTCTTCCTTCTCTAAGACCCTAACGTGATCCCCTCTCACAGTGACCGGTATGGGAACCGTCGCCTCGAAGAGTTCCACCGTTATCTCGTCGTTCGATTCATCTATCTGTGTAACCCTAGCTTTTTCTCCTTTGAACGGCCCAGCAGAGAGTTCCACTATATCCCCTTCTACTATGCCCTCAACGGCCAACTTGGGTGCGAGGAAATGCTCTATCTCGTTAAGTTCGGTCTCCCCTTCTACTACCCCTTTTGCCTTTCTCATGTTACCGATCGCCTCATCCAACTCCTGAGGACTCATGACTTCGAGGAACACGTATCCTCTTACCGGTTTGGGGGCTAGGATAGAGAAAACTTTCAAACTGGTCCTTTGGGAAAGAGAATATATGTAGTCGGCTACGTTCTTCTCCTGACCTATCTGCGTTTTCACGGCAACTACTGCCGGCCTTGCGGTGGTTATCAGGGTTATAGAATCTGAAACCAGGGTGTCTTTCTCGGAAGTGACATCTATCACGACCTCCAACTTTTCACCATAATTCGCCCCTTCTGGAGCGTGTACTTTTACGGGGATGATCTCTTCTTCCCCGTCCTCCAATTCGATGTTCTCAGTTATTATCTTGTCACTTTTGGAAAAACTTTCTTTATGTAAAAGCTTGACCTGCCACGGGATCCTCTCTTCTTCCTCCGTACTATAGATGAGATGGGCCTTGACCTCCAACGGCTGGTCCTCACCGGTGTCATTTATCACGGTCACTCGATAATCGATATCGCTGCCCGTAGTGACAGAATCTTGAGGGTTATCACACTCAAGAAGGAGACCTTTGTGTTCCTCTTCGATCTCCTCTAGCTTTTCCTCTTCTTCCTCTTCTTCTAGTATTTCATCCTCTGAAAAGTCATCAAGTAGTCCCATATCGCTTCACCTTTAAATCAAGAATGGAAGGTAATCTGGTACATTGGACCACAGCCAGTATATGAGGAATCCCAATCCGCCTATCAAAAGGATGCCCAATATACAGATGGTCAGTGTCTTCTTGTACTCTTCTATATCTGGCTTCCTGGCCATCTTCAGTATCCGGCCGTATTTGCCTTTACCGATCTTGCTGGCTTTCTCTTCTATCTTTTTCTGCGTCTTCCACGATTTATCTACAATGTCCATAATTTACCTCTTAATTCATGCAACTGTCTGTATCTCTTCCTTGCCTTCGACTTCCTTACCAAATATCTGTTTAGACTTAACTCCGGTGATTACCACCATCACTCTCAACGTCTTCTCCAATGTCGGTTCTACTGAGGCGCCCCAGATTATCCTAGCGTCAGTCCCGACCCTCTTTTCGACCAGATTAGCCACTTCTTCCGCTTCTGAGACCGTCATGTCGTTGCCCCCGACCACGTTCACTAGGGCGGCATTAGCGTCGGTTATATCCACTTCCAGCAGCGGCGAATCGATGGCCTCTTCTATTGCCTTCTCGGCCCTGTTATCTGAATCGTCTTCACCCATACCTATCATGGCTACACCGGCACCTTCCATTACCGTCTTCAGGTCGTTGAAGTCGAGGTTTATCAGTCCTGGTTTCGTTACCAATTCAGTGATCCCCTTGATGGACCTAGTGAGCACTTCATCGGCGACCTTGAATGCCTTATTCAGGGAAAGCCTAGGCACCAGTTCCAGTAGCTTATCGTTAGGGATCGTTATGACGGTGTCTGCCACGTTGCGCAGTCTTTGTACTCCCCATTGTGCGTTCTCCATCCGTGAGTCGCCTTCGGCGCTGAACGGGGTAGTACATACGGCAACTGTCAGTGCACCCTGTTCCTTGGCTATATCGGCGATGACCGGGGCTCCGCCGGTGCCTGTACCCCCGCCGAGTCCACAGGTCACGAATACCAGGTCGGTCCCCTCTAATAAATCAGCCAGATCTTCTCTTGCCTCTTCACAGGCTTCTCTTCCGACCTGAGGGAGGGCTCCAGCACCTAGTCCTCTGGTTTTCCTCTTGCCAAGTAGGATCTTTCTTTCCGCATGGACTGTCAACAGATGTTGAGCATCCGTATTTGCGGCTATGAGTTTCGCACCCTGAATCCCCTCTTCGGACATCCTGTTGATCGTATTGCAACCCCCTCCACCGACTCCGATGATTTTAATCTCCGTCTTCAAGTCCGAAAGCACTTCCTCTAGTTCCTCATCGTCTGCAGAGGCATCTCTTCTCTCGCCTTTCTTCTCGGCTACGTCCTCCTTCTCAGCCTTTCTAGAAAGCGCTTCATCCACAATCGATTCCATTACTATACTCTCCATTAATTTATTATAGATTATCCATTTAACCTAAACATCTCACCTTATATTAAATGTTTTGCCTAAGGGAGCCCGTTTTCCCCTAGAAATACATCTAGGGTCTCTTTTACCTCATGTCTCTTCCTTCGTCTCTTCGCCTTTCAATATCCACGAAGGGAAGAGCTGGGCAATCATGTATATTATCAGGAAGATCGAAAGGGTGAATCCCAGGGTGACCAGGGCAGAGGTCAAGTCACCTAACCGGATACCGAGATAACTGTATTTCAATATGAACATCCCCAGTAAAGTTATCGTTAAGGCGGTGAGCGTCGTGGACAGAGAATATTTGAGAGAACTACCTTCGAAATGTTCCATATGGGTGTCCAATCTATCACTCGGGTCATTTTCTCTGATCCTTTTACTCAAGATGTTATTGTTGGCCATTATCCAAGTGAAGAACAGCAGAAAGAAGGGCCCCAATCCCCTAATCAAGTTCCTGAGACCGATCTCATCCCACCCTAAGCCGACGTTGCCTACCAGGTAACCGATCCCTATCAAAAGCAGACCTGCATTCAACCCTATCTTTTTTCTCGATATCAATCCGAGGATAGAGATGGCTCCCCCGATCAGGAAGAGAGATATGAACAGTCCTTTGTTCAGCGTCAACACGTACAGCAAGAGAGGCAGCGTCACCACCAAGATCGCGGTAAAGTAATCGTTCTTGGTTTGGAAGGAATTTTTTAGAGATCTACCTACTTTCTGTGGTAGTATCTTACCACCTCCTCTAGTGCCGGTTCTAGCGGTTTGGTCGGGTCCCAGTCCACCACCATGGCATACTTCCAAAGTTCCTTGAGTATGTTCTCTCTTTTCATCTCGTGGACTTTCTTTGCGATGTGATCGTCCATCTCATGGATGTCCTTCTCCAATTCGATCGGGGACGGAGAGATCACCATCACGTCATATTCCTTCCTGCATAGATCGATGAGAGTATCAGTGACCCTGGGATTGATCAATGGAGAGATGAAGATGACAAGGCTGTTACTCGGGAAGAACCTCTTGAGAAGCCATTTCGTTTCCTTCAATTCCCACACCCCTCCCTTCTTCAGATGACTGAGGTTGTCCATTATCTTGTAGAATTGCTCCCTGCCGAAGCCTGGGTAGACCCAGTAAAGGAAGTCCCCTAAAACGATCAACCCTACCCTGTTCCTGTCGGCTAATATCGACGATGCCAGACTGGCGGCAGCCCTGGTCGATGCGTTCAAGATGTTGTCCTTCACCGTCCCTATGTTCGAGCCCTTGAAGCCGTCCACGATGATGATCGCATCACCCGACATCTCTCCTTCGAACTCGTTGGTTATGGGATGGATATATTTTGCAGTGGCCTTCCAGTTGATCTTCCTCATCTCGTCTCCAGGATGATACTCTCGTAGTGAGAAGAACTCGGTCCCGATTCCCATCCTCTCGGATTGGATATTGCCCAGCCACTGTCGGGTATCCTTCGGTCTCAGTTTCGTCTTCTTTAGATCCTCTATTCGTGGTAAAACTGAGAGTTCCATCTCGTCCTCTATGATCTGTCTTTGAGAGAAGAGCGAAAGGGGATCTCTGTATCGGATCTCTATCGGCCCTATCTCCACCTTGCCCCGCAGGGGACATGAGACCGTATATCTGAGCGTTTTAGTCTCCCCTGATCCCATCTCTAAGATATTGTGATTACTTCCCTCGGCGAGTTGGACTCTAGACGGTAGCTCATCTTTCACCTCTAGATATCTCAATCTCTCTCCTTTGTTCTCTATATCTATCACTACCTCTATCTCACCTCCTTCATAGACGTCCTTTTTTTCCCATCTCCTGTGAGTCTCTATATCTAAATCGGAAGGAGGGATGCCAGAGAGTCCCAGTGCTAGCAGAGTGAGGTGAGAGATGGAGAGGCCGAAGAACAGCCAATTTTTGAACGTTAACCCGAGAAGGAGGGTAACGACCGCGCCTCCAACGAGGTAGGAGACATAACTTGTTTTCATCTCTTTCCCTATTCAATCTACTTTTGGTACGGGCACCTCTTTCAACACGTCCTTTACAATATCTTCAGGGTCCACGCCTTCTATGGCGGGGCCAGGTTTCAGAACGAGTCGATGGGATATTGCTTCCTTGGCGATGAACTTTATGTCGTCGGGAACCACGTAATCCCTTCCTCGGAGAACAGCGTTAGCTGTGGACAACTTCATCAGCGCTAGACTCCCCCTCGGGCTGGACCCGACTTCTACCTGCCGATGCTCCCGTGTTTTTTGAACTATATTGACTATATACCTTTTTATATCATCGTCAAGGTGTACCTTTTCTACGACGTTCTGCATTTCGATGAGTGTTTCAGGATCAATGATCCTCTTTATATCCACATCGTCCTTCTTCCTGTCTTTTCTTCTCCTGAGTATCTCGACTTCGTCATCACGGGATGGATATCCAACCTCCAATCGCAGGAGGAACCTATCGACCTGGGCTTCAGGGAGTGGGTAGGTACCTTCGTACTCTATCGGATTCTGGGTAGCTATCACTATGAAGGGGGGGTCTAGCTTATGGGTCTCTCCCTCTATGGTGGTCTGTTTCTCCTGCATGGCTTCCAGGAGGGCCGCCTGGGTCTTGGGCGGGGCCCGGTTCACCTCGTCAGCCAGGAGGATATTCGTGAAGATCGGTCCTTTCCTCATTGTGAAATCACCTCTCTCCCTGTCGTAGATGAACGATCCAGTTATGTCGGCCGGTAGAAGGTCAGGCGTGAACTGAATCCTCTTGAAATCACATCCAAGCGTATCGGCGAAACAGTTAGAGAGCATGGTCTTTGCGAGACCCGGATAATCCTCGAAGAGGATGTTTCCACTCGCCAGGATGCCGAGAAGGGTCTTCTGGAGTACCGTCCTTTTACCGACGATAGCCGTGCTCACCTCGTCTATTAACGATTTACCTATCTTAGAAGCTTTTTCTATATTCAATTCCATTCCTCCATTCTTTCTATTATTCTTTTCAAGTAGTTTTCATATTTAGAATCTTCTATCCAATGCTGCACTTCTTCTATATCTCTTTCATTTGCAAAATCCTCTTTGTTGACTTTCTTATAAAAATTTCTACTTTTGATGATGAACTCCGCTAAAAGCTTATCACCTATAATGTCCTTAAATTCCTCTGGCTCATTTAGAAGTTCCTTCACTTTTTTATCGCCGATATTCCTTTCCCTTCTCACTTTTTTCAGGAACTCTTGTCTCAATCTTTTTTCCAATAAAGCTCTACTCCAATCTGACCCCCCCTTCGCCTTATTCACCAGCTTGTGAGTTTCGGGGAGCTGGAAGTTGACGGTTTCTGCCAGTTCGTTTTCTCTGTGCCACTCAAGGATGGGAAAGGTTTTCTCGTGCAGCCTTTTGAAGAATAAAAAACCTATCAGGACCAATATGACTATACTGACGGTCCATCTCAGTCCTCCACCGGTAGCCAGCATGAAGAGAAAGAGGATGGCTATAACCACCGCTAGGAATTTTACTAGGGAATAATCCCCTTCCTTCTGCTTCCTCAGATATTCCATCCTATTGCCCATTCTCTCCCTCCTCCAGTTCGCCCCTCAGTACCTTCAGGTCGTTCAATGCTTTTTCTCTAGTAGAGTTTCCCAACTGATGAGAACTGTACCTTGCCTCCTCGAACGTATAGGTAAGGTCCGAGATGGTCTTCTTGGTGATCGGGAGTAGATTAGTGGTTTTATTCTTGAATTCCCTGGGTGTAAGATTTTCTTCTATATCTATCCCCTCCATCTCCAGGAAATAGCACATCTTCTGATAGCATTGTATGACGGTTGAACGGACATCTTCCCCCTCATGTAGGTCTTCGATGGTTCTGTCGATGGTTCTAGAGAACTGTTCTTCCAGCTCCTCCTCTTCCTCCTCTTCCTCTTCCCGCCCACGGAATCGCTGGACGGCTACGATTGTGACTATAGTCAAGGTCAGTATCATCAGTGCCATGATGCCCAAACCACCCTTTGCACTTACAGCACCCCCTTCTCCAGTTTTCCAGAATAATCCCTGCCCGAGACCTTCACCGCCCCATATATTCGGCATGATAGAGGCTCCAGTGATGGCGGAAAATCCGAGGATGATGTACAGGATGATGGCCCCCACACCAGCTGCTAACTGGACCTTGATATTATCTGAGGAGGTCAGTGGTAAAAAGATCAAGGTTATCCCTATCATAACGGCGAGGATTACATACCAAGCATTATACATCACATCTTTAGGTATCCAAAAGCCACCAGCACCAGCCGGTTCTCCTTCCTCTCCCGGTCCCCACTTAGCCGTGCCAGTCTTCTCGGGGGTGATCAAAAGAAGATTACCCATGATCCAGGAAGTACATAGGATGAGAAGTATAGATATCCCTATCATCGTGTTCCTTTTCAGTCTTTTCACCTACCTTGAAGGGATCGGATTTTTACCGTTTGTCGATAACATACTGGATATTTATATAAAGTTATCCCCCTCACTTAGATAGTTCTTCTTTCAGCTTGCTCAGGTAGAGCTGAGCGTTATCCTTCGAAGTCTCATCCATACGATGAGAACTGTACCTCGCCTCCTCGAAGATATCTATAAGGTGAGAGAGAGTGGGCTTTGAGATACCGAGTCTATCTTCCGCCCTCTCCTCGAACTCCCTCGGCGTTAGAAAGTCCTTTTCAGAAACACCTTTTTCCTCCAACAACCTGGACATCAAAGAATATATCTTGATGATCTTGAACCGCATGTCCTCTCTCTTATCGAATCTATCAACCATCTTTTCGATCTTGGAAGAGATTTCTTTTTTTGACCCCCCATCCTCCTCTTTTACTTCTTCTATCTCTTCTTCTCTTCTCTTATATACATTGATGGCTATAAAAATTAATGATGCCATTATGGCCCCCAAAATATAGATGCTCATTGTGCTGGAAGCTCCGCCCTGGGATAGGCCCTTTTCCCCTAACTGGGGTGAGAGCACTCCCTCACCACCGAATACCGCCTGATTCATTGGCTCGAAATTGACCATTACCAGGAGGGAGATCGAGAGTATTATCAGGGCGGGGGTGATGATCTTGGCTAGGAGTTCGTTATCTGAAGCCAGCATCGGTCCGAGGATTGATACCGCAACAATCACTATCAATAAGGTGATGAACGTTCTAGTAAGGATCCATGCGTTCTGGGCTGATAGAAAACCCATCTCTCCTTCTCCCCCATCCTGCCCTTCTCCCGGGCGATTTGTAGATACATCAGGTGAGATATAGATGAGATTGCCCATGAGCCATGCTGCCAATAGAGCGAATAATACCGCTATCGTGATTAAGACCCTCTTCTTCAGTTCTTCTCACCTCCTTTATAAAATCCATTTCGGATTACTTAATCTTTGTTAACGATATTCACAGACCAAAACGAATAGTTTATTTATCGGGGATAGAATTAATTGGCGATGTTCGAGGAAGAGTACGAACTGGACTTCTTCGAAGAGAAGGGGTACGTAAGAAAAAAGTGCAGGAAGTGCGGTGGTCACTTCTGGACCTCCGACGAAGAGCAGGAACTCTGTGACGACTCACCGTGTGTAGAATTCGGCTTCATAGGCTCCCCACCAACTGATAAAGAATTATCGGTTCCAGAGATGCGTCAGTTCTTCATCGATTTCTTTAGCAAAAAAGGGCACACCCCTCTTGACAGATACCCAGTTATAGCCAGGTGGAGAGACGATGTCTTCCTCGTTCACGCGAGTATATACGATTTTCAGCCCCATATGACTTCCGGTCAGGTAGAACCCCCGGCCAATCCTTTAGTGGTATCACAGCCTAGCATACGTCTGGCTGATATCGATGAGATCGGCATGACCGGTAAACACCAGACCGCATTCGAGATGATGGGCCACCATTCGTTCAACTCTCCCGACAATTTCGTCTACTGGAAGGATGAGACGGTCAGATACTGTCACGAGATGCTTCTAAAGATGGGGATACCAGAAGACTTGATCACGTATAAAGAAAAACCGTGGATAGGCGGCGGTAACGCCGGCCCGTCCTTAGAAGTCCTTGTACAGGGTCTCGAGGTCGCCACCTTGGTTTTTATGAATCTGGAGAAGGATCCTGAGGGCTATATTGAGCTGGAGGGTGTCCCCTATACCCCCTTACAACTGAACGTGGTTGATACTGGCTATGGACTTGAAAGGCTTTCATGGGTCACTGAAGGTGCCCCTACCATCTACGACTCAGTCTATCCTGATATAGTGAATGAGCTTTGTGAAAAAGTCGGTCTCGAACACGATATATCTAAAAAATGGTACAGGACCATGATCGAAGAATATACCAACCTGGCCAGCACCATGGAAAAGGATTACACCGATAAAAAGCTCATGGAAGAACTCAGGGAAAGGCTCTCCTCCGAAACACCCTGGGATCAAGAGGAGATAAAAAAACATCTAGAGAAGCTCAAGAGTATCTATATCATAGCCGACCACAGCCGGACCATAGCATTCCTGCTGGCCGACGGGGTCGTTCCATCTAATGTAGAAGAGGGATACCTGGCCAGGATGGTGATCAGAAGGACATTACGGCAGATATCACAGTTGGATGAAGAAATTGAGTTGAGCGACGTGGTGATCAAGCAGATGGAGAAGTTCAGCGATATCATCGATCTGGATAAAAAGGATATTGTCCTGGACATGCTGGACAGCGAGATAGAGAGATACGAAAAGACCGTGGAGAAGGGAAAGAGGCTTGTTAAAAGGGAGCTGGAGGAATTTGAAGGAGATGAATTGTCAACGGAAATGCTCATAGAGTTCTACGATACCCACGGCATCCATCCTACCATAGTAAAGGAGCTTGCCCAGGGTTATAACGTAAAAGTGGACATACCTGACGATTTCAATGTCCTACTGGCCCAGATGCACGAAGGTCCGGAGGAAAAAGAGGAGGTTGAGGAAGAGGAAGGGTACGATGTACCGGAGACGAGGCCCCTCTACTACGAGAACGAGGATGCCCGGGAATTCGACGCCGTGGTTTTAGAATCTGAAGAAGGAGAAGTCCTACTGGGCCAGACTTTGTTCTATCCCGAAGGCGGCGGGCAGCCGTCCGATACGGGGGTTCTTTATACAGACGACGAGACCTTCGAGGTTAAGCACGTTAAAAGGGTCGGGGATGTGATCGTGCACGAGATCGATGGGGAGATCACTAAAGGGGAGACGGTGAAGGGCAGGGTGAACTGGGAACGGAGGATGAACCTTACCAGGCATCACACTGCCACACATCTCATAATCAGCGCTGCCAGGAAGGTTTTAGGTCAACATATATGGCAGAAGGGAGCCCAGAAGGGGACGG
>JAHENW010000192.1 GCA_018610025.1 Thermoplasmatota archaeon | reverse complement strand
TCTCGTGGGATACCGTAAAACACGTGAAAAATATTGGGAAAGTGAAAACTAGCGGCGGTGATCATCAAACTGAATTTATTTTCTGCTATAAAACCAGATTCGATATAAACTGTTATAGATTGGGAGCAGGTGTAGGACAAAAACTGAGAGATGATTATTTTCATTATGGGGATTTATCTTTCTCAAAATGTAGAGTCAGAGAAACAATAGTCTTTTGGGTTATAATATTGATTGTTACAGCACATGTGGTTGCAATCGGGCTATGGTATTGGTGGTTTTATTTATGATTAATGTTTTCTATAAGATGGAGGTCCCAAATTATTTAATCTAAAATCTTCAATAATTATTAGGAGAACGGAAAAATGAGTTCAGTGGTTGGTGGATGGAAGGAACTTAATTTTATTAGAGATGATTCAGAGGACTTTATCTAGTCACCTATAGATTTCCAGTTCCCCTCAATCGATGAACAGATTCAGGAACAGAGTAACGAAGTCGGCGAGTGGCTGTCCGACCAATTCAATCCGATTTCCCTGGAGCTCTGCTTCGGAAATCGAGGGAGTATCTCTGATATTCCCGAAGATGTCAAGGAGAAAACACCGCCCATGGTCGTCGATTTCACCGTTAAGACTTACACCACCGGCACCCTGGGACTGGACGGGAAGGCGGACGCCCACGCCAAAGGGACGTGTTTGAAGTACAACTCAGTAGAACTCCATAAAAATAAACCTCACTTTCCTGCCTCACAGATTCCGCGGAGAGATAATAAATTATATATACTATAATCTGAAATCAATGAGCGTATGATAGTGAAGAACTGGGCGATAACCGAGATCGATATCATCATTATTGAGTAGTCACCATATCAAACGCCCAGTTATTGCTCTTAATTTTTTTGAGGTGAGATATTATGACAGAAAACAGCGGCAGGTTCGAACCTATAGAAAAAGACGCACCTTTACCGGATAAGGAAGAGGATATACTGCAGTTCTGGGAGGATAATGACATCGACAAAAAGACGAGGGGTGAGGAAAAGGAGAAAAAATTTGGTTTTACCGAGGGACCACCTACGGCCAACGGACTACCGCATATAGGTCATGTCCGAACTAGGGTCGTTAAGGACGTCAAGCTGAGATATAAGAACATGGACGGCTATCAGATAGTTCCGAACATAGGAGGATGGGACACCCACGGCCTGCCGGTCGAGATAGAAGTGGAGAAGGAACTTGGTATAGACAGTAAAGAGGAGATAGAGGAATACGGCCTCGAGAAGTTCAACGAGATGTGCAAGGAGAGTGTCTTCCAGTACGAAAAAGAATGGAGGGAGATGAGCGAGAGGATCGGATTCTGGATCGATTACGATAATGCCTATATCACCATGGAAGACGACTACATAGAGAGTGTATGGTGGAGTCTGAAACAGCACTGGGAGAACGGCCTGCTTGAGAAGGGATACATGGTCGTCCCCTACCGCCCAAGATGCGGTACCCCGCTTTCAAGCCACGAAGTCGCTCAGGGATACAGGGAAACGGAGGACCCATCCATCCACATGAGGTTCAAGGTCAAGGACGAGGACGCCTACTTCCTTGCATGGACAACCACCCCATGGACGCTCATATCGAATCTGCTTCTAGCCGTGGGAAAGGACATGGACTATGCCAAGATAGAGTACGAAGGGGACAGATACTACCTGGCCGAAGAGCTGGTGGACGAGATATTCGATGATGTGAAAATACTGGAGACCATGAAGGGTGAGGAACTGGTGGGCAAGGAGTACGAGCCGATGTTCGATTTCGTGGATTCTGAAAATAAAAGTCATTACGTCACCCATGCTGACTTCGTTACCCTCGAAGAAGGTACTGGCATAGTACATGTAGCTCCCGCTTTCGGTGAGGACGATTATGATCTGTGTAAAAGTGAGGGCGTGGATCTGGTGAACCCAGTTGACGAAGCTGGCAGGTTCACCGAAGAGGTCCCCGATTACCAAGGGCAGTTCGTGAAAGATGCCGACGAAGATATAATGGATGATTTAGAGGAAAGAAATGACCTGCTGAGTAGGGGTACTACAACCCACCGATACATGTTCTGCTGGAGGTGTGATTCACCCCTTCTAAATTACGCACTGGAGAGCTGGTTCATCCGCACATCTTGGGAGAAGGAGAAACTGATAGATAACAATGAAAAGATATTCTGGAAGCCCGAGCATCTCAAGCACGGGAGGTTCGGAAATTTCCTGGACGAATTAAAGGACTGGTCACTGAGCAGGAACCGCTTCTGGGGAACTCCACTACCCATATGGGAGTGCGACTGCGGAAACCAGCACTGTGTTGGTAGTATAGAGGAACTAGAAGATATGGCCAGGGAGCCTTTGGAAGATGACTTCGAGCTGCACCGCCCCTATGTGGACAGGATTAAACTGAAGTGTCCAGAATGCGGCGGTGATATGGAGAGGGTCGAATATGTTATCGACTGCTGGTACGACAGCGGCAGCGCACCCTTCGCACAGTTCCATTATCCCTTTGAGAACGAAAAAAGGTTCGATGAGGCCTTCCCCATAGACTTCATAACCGAGTCATTAGACCAGACGAGAGGTTGGTTCTACAGTCTGCTGGCCATAAGCTCTTTACTTTACGACAAGCCGGCCTACAAGAGCTGCCTGACCCAGGGTCTTATACTGGATGAAGACGGCGAAAAGATGAGCAAGAGTAAAGGTAACGCCGTTGATCCAACAGATGTGATGAACGAGCTGGGCGCCGACGCTACACGGCTTTACTTCCTTGCTTCTCCCGTATGGAACTCCACCAAGTTCAGCAAGGATCTGGCACGTGAGAAGATAACGAAGACCATGGACACACTGATGAACGTAGTATCATTCTTCACGAACAACGCCAATATAGACGATTTTGAGCCGTCGGGGGAATATGAAGTCAACGACCAGATAGATAAGTAGTTGTTGTCCAGGAAGAACTCTCTGATCCACAACGTAAGAGAGGGACTGGAGGAACTGGAGATACATAAGTCTACAAGGGCTATAGAGCGCTTCGTGGACGAGCTGAGCAACTGGTATCTGCGCAGGAGTAGAAGGAGGTTCTGGGAGGGGTCCAAAGAAGAAAAGGAGAGCGCGTACAACACCCTCTATGAAACCCTTTTCACTCTAACGAAGGTCATGGCTCCATTCACGCCGTTCCTCTCAGAACGCTTCTACCAGAAACTGTTCCAGGAAGTCGAAAACGGGCCGGAATCAGTCCACATGCTGGACTATCCTGTTTTAAACGAAAAGAAGGTGGAAAAAGAGCTCGAAGAGCACATGGATACGGTGATAAAGGTGGCCGAATTGGGCAGGAACGCCAGGCAGAAGGAGGATATCAAGCTGAGACAGCCCCTGGACGAGGCAGTAGTGGTAAAGAATGAGGACGGTCAGGAAGAGGCGGTCGAACTATTCCAGGACATACTGAAGGACGAGTTGAACGTAAAGAGATTTAGAGTGATAGAAAATGAAGGGGAGCTCCTTCATACAAGGGCCGAGCCCAACTACTCCTCACTGGGACCGAAGTTCAAGGGTGAGGCAGAGAAGGTGGCCGAGCTTATAGAAGAGAGTGATGGAGAAGACCTCAAAGCGCAGTTCGAAGAGAGTGGAACCGCGAGAGTAAATGGGTACGAGCTGGATGAAGAGGACGTCGAACTGGTGAAAGAGGTTAAGGAAGGGTACACGTCCAGTGAAGGTAAGGACATCAAGGTGTTCATGAATACCACGATAGATGAAGAACTTAGAACCGAGGGGCTCGCAAGGGATGTCGTCCGCCGGATACAGACCATGAGGAAAGAGCTGGAACTCGGATACACGCAGAATATAGATACTTATTATGAAGGTAATAAAGAACTGGAGAACGCCATCCAGCAGATGAGCGATTACATACAGAAGGAGACCCTCAGCAGTTCTATTCAGAAAGGGGGTCCGTCATCTCTTAGCGGGAAAGAATATCTGGAGAAGGAATGGAGTATAGAAAGTAAGGAGATAACATTCATCGTCGACCCAATCCCGCTAGAACAATAATATCTAAATAGGCCTAAACAAATTGGAGGCTTGTCATGGAAGAAGAAGAAAAAGAGTTAGTCACGACTAAGAGGAACAGCCTGATCAGATTCGATGAAGACGTGGAATATAAGGACCTCATCGACATATTTCCAGAACTATATGAACTCTTCATGGAGAAGGCCGACCAGGTTCCAGAAGAGGGTGGAGAGGAACTGATGGAGATGATGATCCAGATGAACATCCAGGACCTGAAAGAGAATAGAAAGCCGCCTGGACATAACAGGGAGGCCAGGTACAGGATGATCTTCCCCTTGGAAGGTGATAGAGTCCAGTTCTTCCTTTATCCTCGGATAGAAGAGGAGGAATCTGAGATCGACATGATCACCGACGAGGTGAGTGATTTTCTAGATGTCAATGACTTCGAGCATGAGGTTTTATGGGATCAGATGAGGTTCCTAAAAGAGGAAGAGGACTGAACCTTAGGAAAAGAATTTCTTGCATTCATCTCCCAGGTCGTCCACTGGCTGATAGCTGAATTCATCGGGCAGCAGTTTCTTGTAGTTGGAGTAGTTAAAACGTTTATCCAGTAGTACTATGAATCCCCTGTCCTCCTTGCTCCGTATAGGTCTACCGGCGGCCTGCAGTACCCTGTTTAGAGCCGGATAGACCCTACTATAACGGTATCCCTTCTGCTCCCCGAATTTATCCGAATAGTACTCCTCCAAGGCTTTCATCTTCAGTGATGGGGGCGGGAACTGTATACCGGCTATCATCACCGTTGTTAGGATGTTATTATTATAATCCACACCCTCTGATAGACTGCCACCCTGGACAGCCATCAATAGATTATCGGACGACCTTCTCAACCTGTTCACGATATCCTCCTTCTCCTTCTTACTGAACTCCCTCTCCTCCACGATCATATCCTTCTCTAAATGCACCATGTCTAGACGGTCAGCAACGTGGTTCATGTACTGGTAGGAGGTGAAAAATGCCGCCGCATTCCCCGGCACATTGTTCACCACCTCAGCGATCCTGTTAGCGTAGGCCTGGTACATGGTGATATTACGTTCTTTATACGAGGTGGTCACACCCCTGGTACTAACGATATGCCTGTTCTTATCTGGAAATGGAGAATCATACCGCTTTATGAGGGGTTCCTGTATACCCAGCAGGTCCGCATACATCTCACCGGGATGTAAGGTACCGCTCATGAGTACCGAGCCGCCTATGAGCTCGAAGGCATCTTCAGTCAGTTTCGACGGGTCCAGCAGACCCACCCTGACGGTTGACCGGTCCGGTTGGAAGGACCTAAATATCTCTGGGCCCTCCATCTGCCATTTTTTTAAGAAAGAAAGGACATGCATCGGTGCCGTCGCCGACGAGTCCCTCTTCAGCAGTTCCCTAGCGGTGTTATCCAGGTCGCCCACAACGTCCTCGATAGAGTTGTACTGACCCAATCCACCCTTGAGGGCCTTGTCTATCTTTTTATCAAGGAAGTCCTTCTCAACTCTTCTTTCCTCTGAC
>JAHENW010000191.1 GCA_018610025.1 Thermoplasmatota archaeon | reverse complement strand
TGGCTAGGGAGCGGTACTTGGGCAGCCATTCATCCACCAGATTTATCACCGTCTCCCTCCGGGTGATATCTGCCACAGCTATCGCCCCTGCGGATTCCTGGAATGCAGATTCTTGGACTGTATTGAAATCCTTTTCCCCCATTATGTCGTATATGATCAATTTCACCTTAGCACCCGTCATCTCGACGTTCTTTTTGTAAACGTTGGTTCCTATGGTTTTCAGATACTCTTCACCGAATACATTCTTTACAAACCTCAGGATGAGGGAGGTCTTACCCACCGCTGGGTCGCCGAGGAGATTGACCTTTTTCCTCACCTTTCGGGCAAAAACTTTGAAGGCATTCATCTTTCCCACACTCGGGGTCTTTGTTTCTATTTAAATATTATGTTCTGATCGACTCACCTCTAAGGAGCCAATAGTCATAACGTCTGAGGGCTATTAAGGTTTATGGGTTGGATGTAAACTGGATTTAAAAATATACTAAAGACCCCCTTTTTAAAGGAAAATCTTTTATAACTCGTTTCATTTCCTCATCTGACAACCCTTGAGGTATGATATGCAAGTAGACGAGCCGGAGGCCGAAAAAGAATTGATTTGCGCCTTTGCCAAAGCCCTCCTCAATAAAATAAATGATTCCAAAAACTCATTCGATAGCGACGAATTGAAGGCCCTCAACAACGCCCTTCTGTTCACCATCTACGTGAAGGAGTAGTAACGAAAGGCTAGTTTTCGCTTTTCCTTAAACAAATAAAAGATTATATATAATGCAATGCATAATAAAGGAGAAAAAGGAAGGATCAAGATGAAAAGAAGAAGCGGAGAGGAAACATATTATCTAACGTCGGAATCGGTTACAGAAGGTCATCCAGATAAGATGGCCGACAAGATCAGCGATACGATCCTGGATGAACTGATAAAAGAGGATCCACGATCTCACGTGGCCTGCGAATCGGTTTTGACCAACGGTATGGCCTTCATCGCTGGAGAGATAACCAGTCAGGGATACGTTGATATAAACGATATAGTCAGGGAGACCATAAGAGAGATAGGCTACACAAAACCTGAATATGGATTCGAGGCGGACAGCTGCGGGGTAGCTACGGCTATCCATGCACAAAGCCCCGACATCGCTCAGGGCGTCGAAAAGGAAGAAGAACAGGGGGCTGGAGATCAAGGTATAATGTTCGGCTACGCTACTAGAGAGACGGCGGAATTGATGCCTCGACCGATAATGATGGCACATCGATTGGCTAAGAAGCTCACCGATGTAAGGCGGGACGGGGTGCTGTCATACCTGAGGCCCGACGGGAAATCTCAAGTCACTATAGAGTATAAAGGCGACCAGGCGGTGAGGCTTCACGACGTGGTGATAGCCGCGCAGCACGATTCTGAAGTGGAGGAGGAGAAATTGAGAGAGGATGTGAAGCGAGAGGTCATAGAGCCAGTATGTGGAGAGTTGCTCGATGATGATACAACCTATAACATCAATGAAACAGGGAGGTTCGTTCTGGGAGGGCCTCAGGCCGATACAGGACTTACCGGAAGGAAGATAATCGTTGATACCTACGGAGGGCACGGAAGTCATGGAGGGGGTTGTTTCTCCGGGAAAGACCCTTCCAAGGTGGACCGTTCCGGTGCCTACATGGCTAGATACATCGCGAAGAACGTGGTGGCCGCTGGGTTGGCGGAGAAATGTGAGGTCCAGTTGAGCTATGCTATAGGTGTTCCCGAACCCACGAGTATTTTGGTCAATACATATGGAACCGCTGATATACCGGAGAGTGAGATAGTGGATAGGATAAGGGATACATTTTCTCTTAAACCAGCCGATATCATAGAGAATCTCGACCTGCTGAGGCCCATCTATAATGAGACCGCCGCCTATGGGCATTTCGGTCGTGAGCTGGAGGAGTTCACCTGGGAAAAGACGGATAAAAAGAACGAATTATAGCCCTGTATAACCTCGTTTTCTTTTTACCCGAAGGTTTATTTATGTTGGAAGAGGATTAATTAATAATAGGGTTGGCCTCTTTGAGAGAGCAGATAAAGGTTGTTAAGGATCCCCAGAAGATACGCCTCTGTACCGAAAAGACCCGCCACAAGTTATTGTCCCTCCTATTGGTGGAGGATATGACCATACCCCAATTATCTAAAGCTCTAGGAAGGGATCAATCTACCATTTTCAGGCATATAAAGAAGCTTAAACAGGCAGGATTGGTGGCTGAAGTCGGAGACAGGAAGGAACATCATGTCCCCCAAAAGATGTATGGTAGGACTGCGAAGGTTTTCATCTTGGTGCCTGAGCCGAGCGATACAGAAGAGTCCGACTACGAGAAGGAATGGCGGCACGAGAGACTGAAGAGGGCCTTAGAAACCATGAGTTTGATAGGTGTCCAAGAAGATTGGGATGAAGAATTAATCGAAAAACTGGACACCTTCTTTTTGGAGCTCAGTGATAAGATAGCTGCTTATCTAGAGGACAGCAGGGTGGGTAAGACCGACCCGTATACGTTCAAAGTCATCGAGAAACTCCTCTTACTCGTGGAGATCCGGGAAGATGATGAATTCGGCGAGAAGGCAGATGAGTTAGTAGATGAATTGGTGGCTGTAGATGGCTGAAGATGAGGTCATGCGTAAAAGGATAGAAAGCTATGAGGATATATTCGATAGATTGCTCGCCCAGCTCCCAGATGGCGTCGCCATCCATCGAGATGATGAATGCGTCTATTTGAATCCGTCCGGTGCCGAGATGCTCGCCATCGAGGATCGTAGGGAGATCATCGGAGAACCCATAATGCAGTTCGTACACCCAGATTACAGAGAGAAGGTCAAAGAAAGGGTAAACAAGATGCTGGAAGAGGGTGAAAAGGTCCCTCTCATCGAGGAAAAATTCGTCCGGATGGACGGGGAACCGATCGATGTAGAAGTGTCTGCAGAGCCGATAACTTATGAAGGTGACCCCGCTGTCCTGGTGATTTTTCGAGATATAACTGAGAGAAAAAAGGCAGAGAGGAAATTTCAACAGCTCTTTGAGTCTTCACCAGACGCCACTTATCTTATAGACCAAGATGGCGTTATCTTGGATGCCAATGATGCCTTCACCGAGAAGTTGGGGTACGAGAAGGAAGAAATAATCGGTAAGCACTTCTCTGAATGTTCCTTCGTGCTTGAGGAAAGCCGGCAGAAGATAGAAAGACTGCACGAGAGAAGAAAAGAAAGAGAGAGGATCGCACCCTATACGATAAAGATAAAGGACGATGAGGAGGATATCCATTACTCTCAATTGAATGTAAAAACCATTGAAGAAGATGACGAAATAAGCGGGTACATAGTGGTAAGTCGAGATATCACCGAGAGAAAGAAAGCTGAGGACGAATTGAAGAGGAACCAGAAGAAACTGACTAGCCTCCACGAGACAGTCCAAAAGATGGAGAATTGCCATAGTGAGGAGAAATTGTTTGATTATTCTTTGACGGCCGCGAAAGAGATACTAGATTTCCACTATTCCACTGTGATGCTGGAGAGTGAGGAGGGACTCGTCGTAAAGGCCACCACGGATGAAAAATTATCTACAGGCAGTGTATTTTCTCCCCAGGATGGGATATATGGTAAAACATTTAGAAATAAAGAAACCTATCTCGCAGATGATATATCGGAATGGGAGGAGGCGAAGCCAGTTCGATCTGGCTTCCAATCCATCCTGAGCGTTCCCATCGGCGATAAAGGGGTTTTTCAGGTGATCTCAGAAAGAAAGAACGATTTTACGGAAGATGATATAGAATTGGCTGAGATACTAGCCTCCCATATAACTGAATCGCTGAACAGGATAAGATATCATGAAGAACTGAAAGAGTCGCAAGAAAGATATCAGATGATAATGGAAAATGTTCAGGAGGTGGTATGTCTTACAGATGAAAAGGGTGTGGTCAAATATATCAATGAAGCTTCTGAGAGGTTGACAGGCCACGAGAAAGACGACATCGTGGGGGACCTCCTTTTCGATTATATCCATCCCGATGATAGGGAAGAGGTGTTGGAGACCTGGGATGAGATGGTGGAAGGCGGGGAGAGATATGATACTGAGACTGGCAGGATAGAATGTAAAGACGGGAGCTACAGGTGGTTCGAAACGAAAACGAGGGTATTTAGGGACCATGAGGGTGAAGTAGAAAAGGTACTGCTTGCAGCAAGAGAGGTGACCGAGCGGAGGCAAACACAGGAAGCTCTAAAGGAAAGTGAAGAGAAATATAGGACCATCTTCGAATCTGCCAGAGACGCCATATTTCTGATGAAAGAATATAGATTTATCGATTGTAATAAGAAAACGTTAGAGATTTTCAGATGTGACCGGGACGAGATCGTCGGCGAACCCCCCTATAAATTTTCACCCGATAAGCAGCCTGACGGAAGAGCATCCAAAGAGAAGGCCAGGGAAAAGAT
>JAHENW010000190.1 GCA_018610025.1 Thermoplasmatota archaeon | reverse complement strand
TTCAATTATATTTTTAGAAATATAGCCTCAGGGCTGTAATTGAAGCGACCTAGATGAGATCCTATATATGCGAAAGCTCATTCCATGGTCTCGATAGAGAAGGAAACATCGAGGCCCTCTAATGCGGCATGTATCTGGTCAGCTAGACGTATTGCATCCTTCGTGGTAGCTCCGTCGTCCCAATTATACATCATATCGTATTCCCCCTTCTTGGGCTCGAAACCGAGACCGTAAAGAACGTCGAGTACGTCAGAGGGCTTCTCTCCTTCACTACTGAAGACCAACTTGATCAGCGTCTGCATCATACCATGATAAAATAGCAGATTCGATTTATTAAAGTTTTGTATGGTTATCATCGGGTGGTAAGTCAATACTCCAGCTCTACTTCCTCCAACTTCTTCGGGATAAAGCGCTTTCCCACAACGTACATCTCGGAGCTGGAGTCCCTGGATGCCTTGGGCGATGTAGCTTTGGCAAAATCGAACAGTTCCTTCACATCGCTCAAAAAGGAGTTGAAGTCCTCTCCCTGGAATACTTTAACAACGAAGTCACCGCCTTTCACGAGCGTTATCCCGCAGAAGTACAGAGCTCGCTGAGCGAGATAGACAGATCTTGCATGGTCCATGGAGTAGTTGCCCGATATGTTAGGGGCCATGTCTGATATGACAACGTCCACGTCCCCGGCAAGGGTCGCTGCTCTTTGAACGAAGTCGTCATCCGTCAGATCGCCCTTGTAAAAACTAACACCATCCAGATCCCTCATCCTCTCAAGATCGATCGCGAGCACGTTCCCCTCTCCAACCCTCTCAACGGCGTACTGGCTCCAGCTCCCCGGTGCGGCTCCCAGGTCCACCACTATGTCTCCCTGACTGAAGATATTGAATTTTTTGTCTATCTGCTTGAGCTTATAAACGGCACGGGAGCGATAGCCCTCTTCCTTAGCCTTTCTGTAATATCCATCCTTCTTTTGATAGGCTGACATCCCTCCATTTTTACCCATATAACTACTTAAAATCTTCCATCGAGGGAAAGTTTTTTTATCTCGTTAAGATAATCCCTTTCTATGGTATCGTCCCATTCATTCAAAAGGGTAATGAAAGCCGTGAAGAAGGTCAGGGAGCCCGGGGAGAAGCCAGAGGACGACCTGTTCTCGGTGAACAAGTACGTCTGCGACCTGTGTCAAGGGGTAAGGGAAAGAGAAGAGATAACACAGTGCGGCTTCTGCGGTCGTTGGGTCTGCAGGGACTCGTGTTGGGACGATGAACTGAAGGCATGTGAGAGCTGTGCCGGTTTGATCATGCTGGCCAAAGACAAAGAGGGAGATTGATATGAATATAGACAAGCTGAGGAAGACCATGGGCTGGAGGTCGAGGTTGAACCGTATCCGCGAAGAAAAGGTGGACTATAAAAGGATAATAATCGCCGCCTTCCTGTTCGGTGCAGCCTTCGGTATGGTCCTCGTTCAATTCATAATACCGTTCATACTCCAATACCTCAGGTGAGAAGATGAAGATATTGCTGATACACTCGGACTATCTACGCTATGAAGTGAAGGAGAGCACTCCCGTGGCAGAGGAGATAGAAGAAGAGATGAAGAAGGGAGAGATGGAGGAATGCCTCTCCGTCTTCACTGCCGTGGAAGAGAGAGACGAGGGGAAAACGGAAGACGTGATCCAGAAGGGGGTTAAAGAGATAGACGACACCGCCGATAAGCTCGGTGTCGAGAAGGTCATGATATATCCCTACGCACATCTCAGCTCCGACCTCTCCAATCCCGATACAGCGGTCGAAGTACTCAAGGGACTGGAAGAAGATTTGAAAGAAAAGTACGATGTCCACCGCTCACCCTTCGGTTGGTACAAGGCATTCGAACTCAGCTGCAAGGGCCATCCTCTATCAGAACTGTCGAAGGAGATCGTGGGAGAGGGTGAAGAGGAGGAAGAAGAGATAGTCTCCAAGGCACTGAAGGCCGAGGAGACCGTGGAATCGACCTGGGGGATCATGGACCCCGACGGAGAATTCTTTGAACTATCCATTGACGGCGGTAATGTAGAGGGATACGATTTCGCCGGTAATGAGGACTTGAAGGAGTTCGCGAGATACGAGGCCGGTGAGAAGAAAAAAGGTGGTGAAGGCGCATCGCACGTCGACCTGATGAGGAAACACGAGCTGGTGGATTATGAAGAGGGTTCGGACCCCGGCAACCTGAGGTTTTATCCCAAGGGCAGGATGATCAAGAGCCTTCTAGAGGACTACGTGAGTGAAATGACCAGAAAGTACGGTGCCATGGAGATAGAGTCGCCCATCATGTATGACATCGATCATCCCGCTCTAAAGAAACATCTAAATCGATTCCCGGCGAGACAGTACAGGATGGAAACACCGGACAAGAACGTCTTCCTACGCTTCGCCGCCTGCTTCGGCCAGTTCATGATGGCAAGGGATATGACCCTGTCTTACCGAAATATGCCGGTCAGGCTGTACGAGCTGACGAGATACTCGTTCAGAGTCGAGCAGAGGGGTGAGTTGACCGGTCTTCGGAGATTAAGGGCGTTCACCATGCCGGACTCTCACGCACTCTGCAAAGACCTGCCTCAAGCAAAAGAAGAGATGATGAAGAGGATGAACCTGGCCATCTCGGTGGTGAACAATATAGGGATCAAGGTACCGGAGGATCTGGAATTCGTGGTCCGTGCCACCAAAGACTATTTCGAGGAGAACAGGGAGCAGATAGAAAAGCTGGTGAAAAACTACGGCAAGCCCGCGTTGATAGAGCTATGGGATGAGCAGCACTCTTACTTCATCATGAAATACGAGTTTAACTTTATAGATCCGCTGGGCAGGGCTTCGGCCCTGGTCACCGACCAAATGGACGTGGAGCAGGGTGAACGGTACGATATAACCTATATCGACGAGGATGGAGAGGAACAGAATCCCTACATACTGCACCTGTCACCCAGCGGGGCCATCGAAAGGGTCATGTTCACTCTCTTGGAACAGGCGGCCATGAAGGAAGATGAAGGGGAGAAGCCTTCCTTCCCTTTCTGGCTGTCACCGGTACAGGTGAGATTCGTGCCCATCTCCGACGATCAGCTGGGTTATGTTGAAGACCTGTCCGAGAAATTCGATGGTTTCAGAGTGGACATAGACGATACCGATAGGACCGTAGGCAAGAAGATCCGGAACGCTGAGAAGGACTGGGTGCCGTACATAGTGGTCATCGGTCCCGACGAGGTTGAGAGCGGCAAGCTGTCGGTGAGGATACGTGAGAGGGGAGAGCAGAAGGAGATGACAGTTGAAGAGCTGAGGGACTTACTTTGGGAGAAACAGGGTAACATGCCGGTAAGAGACCTTCCCCTACCGAAGCACCTGTCCAAAAGGGCAGTGTTCGTGGGATAGGAAGTTATGAACAGATCTCAAGAGTTGTAGGTCGTGAAACAATGCATCTAGACGATTATAGAATATTAGACCTAACTAGGCTCTTCCCTGGCCCATACGCTACTATGATTCTAGCGGACTTGGGTGCCGAAGTAATAAAGATCGAAGGACCTGATTCAGGGGATTATTCAAGGGACATGGAACCCAAGTTCGAAGGTACTGGAGCACCCTTTCTTATGTTGAACCGGAACAAACGGGCTATGGAGCTTGATTTAAAAACGGAGGAAGGCAAAAAAATCTTCTTCGAACTTGTAGAAGATGCGGATGTAGTTTTTGAACAATTTAGGCCGGGAGTGGTGAAAAGCCTCGAGATCGATTACGAGGCAGTAAAAGAGGTGAATCCAGATATAATATATTGCTCTCTTTCAAGCTACGGTCAAACCGGTGAGAAGAGGGAAGAGGGAGGACACGACCTGAACTATATGGCAGAGGGGGGAATAATGGACATGACCAGATCGAAAGATGGTGATATCGC
>JAHENW010000189.1 GCA_018610025.1 Thermoplasmatota archaeon | reverse complement strand
AGCTCCAAAGAACCAAAACTCTGCATCGTTTACGGACGCAGGCGGGTAGGGAAAACGAGCCTTGTTATCGAATCGATAAAAGAGCGTGAAAACACTGTCTACCATCAGGCCATCCAGGGAACGGCCGAACAGCAGCTTGAATATTTCATCGATGACATATCCGAAACGTTCCCGTCGATAAGCGAGATACGCAGGGAGTGGGGGAGCATCCTAAATTTTTTGGTCAGAAAGGAAGCCGTGGTCGTCATAGATGAATTCCCATATCTGGTCAAAGAAAATGAAGAACTCCCTTCGATACTCCAGCGTATATGGGACCACGAAGTCGGCAACAGTTCTACGACCTTTGTTTTGACTGGTTCCTCTATAGGGATGATCCATGACATCGTCATCGACGGTAGTGCTCCCCTACACGGCCGGGTGTCCAAAGAACCTAACGGTAAACTCGATATAGGTCCACTACCCTTTAAAAACGCTATGGAATTTTTCCCCGATTATAATCCTGAAGAACAGATCATGGCCTATGGTATCTTCGGCGGAACACCTGAATATCTTAGAGCTATAGATCCTACAAGATCACTCAACGAAAATGTCACGGAAACTCTACTGACCAGAGATGGAGGTCTACATGAAGAACCCGAAGATGTACTTCACCGAGAGCTCAAAGAAGTAGATAGATATTTTGCTGTCCTCAAAGCCATGGCGGAGGGAAACCGAAGGGCTAATGAGATTTCCCAAGCCTCAGGTATAAAACCAGGGAGTGAAGGGTATTATCTCGATCGGCTAAGAAAACTGCACATCATCGAACGTTCGTATCCAGCTACAGTAGATCCTGCACGTAGCCGCCAAGGGATGTATCATATCCAAGACCCACTGTTTCGATTCTGGTTCAGATTTATCTATGGAAGGTCTTCTCGATATGAGATGTACGGAGGGGATGCCTATAAAGACCTCATCGAACCAGAGCTTCCGGATTTCGTCAGTTCGACTTTTGAAGAACTATGCCATCGCTCCTTGATAGAGATATACAAAGGAAGATTAAACTTCGCCGAGTTCCCGATGAATTGGTGGGACAGTGATGGACATGAGATCGATATCGTAGCACCGTCTACGGGTGAAAAATTACTCGTAGGTGAAGTCAAATTTCAGCAGAAGCCTCTCGATTACAGTGTGCTAGCACAATTGGAGGAAGAAGCTCCACTCATCCGATGGAATCCTTCAGGGGGAGAGAAACCGAAGTACGAATACGTCTTTTTCAGCAGGAGCGGGTTCTCTTCCTCTCTAAAAGAATCCGCAGAAGAACGTGGGGACATAAGATTGTTCACAATAGATGATGTCGTGTCTATACTCTCTGAAAGGTGAACTGTCCGTCCACCAAGATACTCGGACCCTAGAGTGATAAGTAGACAACTACAGAATGAACTATAACCACATCGAAGACTTTATTCCCGAGCAGGCTCGAAGGGAGCAGGAGCAAACTAATGGTTTGCGACCCAGTGGAATCACGAGGAATACCTTCCGAGTGAGAGGAGGAATCTCAGATTCCTCTGAATTTATTCCAACGCGTTCGAGCCAGCACAGTCCGCAGCGTATCGGAATTATGAAATAATTCCAATGGAAGAGGAATTTTGAATTCCTCGTCGGCAGCGAGGATGAATATGGGACTTTGTCCCAGTCCTCCTCGAGCAGAGCCCTGCGGATGAAATGGAGCGAGTAAAACGAGTTCCGCAGAAAGTCGGCAGTCCCCCTCCGAAAACAATAAAAGCAAAAACACCACTACTATAGACCGATGGAGCTTACCGAAGACGATATCATAAATGAGATGGAAGACCACATGGAAGAGATCGAAAAGTTTGGAGTGAAGGAGATCGGTCTCTTCGGTTCCTATCTTCAGGGAGAACAGGATGAGAAAAGCGACATCGACGTACTGGTAGAATTCAATAAGGGTGAAAAGACCTTCGATAACTACATGGATCTAAAATTCTTTCTAGAAGATCTTTTTGAAAGAGAGGTGGACCTCGTGATCAAAGACGCTATAAGGAGCCACATGAAAGAACATATCCTAGGGAGCACTCGATATGCCGCGAGAGTATAGGGATTATCTGGAAGATATCTCGGAATCCATAGATAAGATCGAAAGGTACACGAATGACCTAGACTTCGATGAATTCGTTTCATGCTTATTTCGGGATCGATGATGAGATAGTCTGGGATGTGGTGGAGAACAAGGTCCCCGAATTGAGAGAAGAGATAGATAGATTGGTATTAAGGCTCGATTAGATGGATTATTTCTCTCAAACAGTCGTCGGCAGTCATCCACAATCAAAAAAAAAACAAATTAAAAAATATCTAAAAAGATAACGCCATCCTTAATTTCTCTCTTACTTCTTTCACTGAATCGACATCCATATCGGCAAATATATACCCAGTATCTCCTCTGATCTTTTTCTTACCGATGAACTTCGCGTTTACGGTCTCATAGAGATGAAAGCCTTTGACTATTCATCGATCTGGTTCATATATATGTAAATTTCATCCGGATAGAGGGGCCGTTCCAGCGTGCAGTACAGGTTGAAGGAGAACGGTCTCGTCCACACAGAAAGAAAAAACAAGACCCCGAGCATTTTCTTACAAGAGCAGTGTTTACGTGGAAGGGTCCACAGCGCAATTCCCCGCTCCACCTTCAAAGTGAGACCAGGGTCACTAATAAATTACTTGTACCTCACTCCGATAAAGTTCCTGAAGTGCGACAGTTTTGCAATAACGTTAATTTCGATTAACATATTTTCTACAAAGTCATTAATAATAATGTTGATCAAACGAAAAAAACAGATAAGAAACCTACCTCTCCTTCAACCTTTCCTCCCCACCGAGATCCACACCGCTCTCGACTTCGAGAATGTCTTCGGGACAGGAATTCACGCATTTCAAGCACAGTATACATTCGGAGGAAAGCACCCTGGAACCCTCCTGCACGTACTCGTCCACCTTGATATCCATGGGGCACACGTCACTGCACTTCCCACATCCGATGCACTCATCCTCATCGCCCTCGACCTTCAACACAGAAAATTTAGAACTTGCCTTCAAGAACACCGTGATCGGACATATGTACTTGCAGAAGGCACGGTTATCTCTAAGATAGAAGGCCAGGCCGATCCCCAGCACATAATAAACCGCATTACCACCCAACAGCCAATAAAGCTCATTCACGCTCTGACTCTCCACGGTGAAACCGACGAAGTACCAAACTGCCACCACTAACGCAAAACTCACCACGAAATGGACGTAACGTAACTTTCCCAAACCCTTCACGCGTCCTTCACTGTCCTCAAAGGGAAGCAGGTCCAGGACCATGGCGGTCCAACAGGCCCATCCGCACCATCCTCGATTGAACAATAGAGGGCCGAAGATCTTCGCCACAAAGTAATGTATCACGGATCCAAAGAACAGTCCGCCCAGCAGGTAAAAGAAGAAGCCCTCGATCTGCATGTTCTCGTACTGCATCAACCCCAAAAAGCCGAGCATGTATCCGCCCACCAGCAGTAAGGTCATCTTCCGACCGACATCTCTCTTCCTCCTGGGTAAAGCGGAATACACGCCCAGACCCAAACCGATCGCCGTCCCGATATAACCGAAGTTGAAAAGATAGAATATATTATCGTTCAGCTGCCAGAGGACCACGGCGAGTATCCAGAACGGGACCATGAGCCAGACTGAAGAAACGAACTCATGCTGATCGAATCCATCGGACATGACTGTTAGGAAAAAAGCATCTACGTTTATAAAGGTTTAACAGAAATATGGTTAGAACCAGTCCACGATCCCAGATAGACGACCTCACGTATTTCAAGAAGTCTCAGACATAACTTTATCGATCTTCTCCTTGCCAGTGGTAATTCGGTGTGTCTTCGGTTATCTCAACGCTGTGGGGATGGCTTTCCTGTTTACCCCCTTCCGTGATCTCGTAAACTTCCTCTTTACGCATCTCTTCTATATTTCTAGCTCCCAGGTGACCCATGCTGGACTGGAGTCCCCCTACTATCTGGTGTAGTACTTCAGAAACCGTGCCCTTGTAAGGTACCAAACCCTCTACACCTTCAGGAACGTAATCTTCCCTCTTCTCGAAGTTCTGTCCGTACCTGTTCTTCTCCCTTTTCTCGAGTGCGGAAACAGAAGCCATACCCCTATATTCT
>JAHENW010000188.1 GCA_018610025.1 Thermoplasmatota archaeon | reverse complement strand
TTCGGGGGTTTTCCCATGTGTCACGGTTCGGGAGGACTGGCAGCACAGTACAGGTATGGAGCCAGGACAGGCGGATCCAACATAATCAGCGGACTTCTTCTGCTGCCAATAGCTCTTTTCTTTTCCACAACCCAGATCATCGATCTGATACCTTTCGGTATCTTTGGGGCTTTGATCGTATTCGTCGGGTTGGAGATGGGTAAACACGGATTGAAGACCGATTCTTACCTCATCACTGGAGTAATGGCTGTCACTGCACTATTAAGCAATATCACACTTGCTTTTATCGTAGGACTAGGTATGAACTATGCGGTGAAAAAGATGAATCATTTTAGGTGATGACCGCTGTTTGATCTGCCGATGTTGATGTTTAACGAGCCAGCTTAAGGGGTCTGAAAGTGGTGACTAACTACCTATTTTGGCATTGGTGTCTTAACCACCATGATCTTAGCGTCCTCATCCGACGTATTCCTCACGTTGTGTGGGATGTCTTTGGGACTAAGCACTATATTCCCATGTTCCACTTCTTTTATCTCATCACCGACCTGTATCTCGGCCGTGCCTTCTACCACGTAGAAGAACACGTCTACTGGTGTCGTATGTTCCTTCAAGCCCTGTCCGGGTGCGAAAGCCAGTATGACGACTTCTACCTCTTCCTGCTGTATCACTTTCTCAGGGCTGAACTTTTCTTCATCCGTTTCTATCTTCTTTAGATCTATTTTTTCCATATTTTACACCTCATTTCTTCTTTCCTTTAACACCTATCGTGACCTCTTCGACCGGGATATCTTTATTCGATCTAGATAGCGCTTTATCTACTAATTTTGTCAATCCGAAACAGCACGGGACCTCCATATGGACCACCTTCAAACTCTCTATATCGTTCTTCTTGAATATCTCGGTCAATTTCTCCACATAATGATCGGCATCATCAAGCTTTGGACATCCGATGATCAAAGAGCTATCCTCCAAAAAATCCGGATGGAAATTCGGGTAAGCAAAAGGAACGCAGTCTGCCGCTATCACCAGATCAGAGTTGTCGAAATACGGAGCTTCCACAGGAACGAGATTCAGTTGGACCGGCCACTGCTGTAGCCGGGAACTCAAACGTCCTTCTTCCTCCTCTTCATCCGCTTCCCACTGTCCGGGTGCGGAGGAGGGACATCCACAGGCAGTTTTCGGCTGCTGATCCTCTATCGGATTCTCAATCCCCATCTCATCTAGATGCTCCAGCGCTTCCTGCAGAAGTTCTTCCTGATCGTGTTCTCTCAGATGTTCAAGATGGGCTTTTAAGACCTTTTTACCCTGTTCAACCATATTCTCCACCACGCTCTTCTCATCGTATGGTTCTGCCTCTCTCATCTCGATTTCTATCGCGTCTTCTGGACAATCACCAATGCAGGCACCCAAACCGTCACAGAAGGCCTCGTTGACGAGTCTTGCCTTTCCATCTATTATCTGCAGAGCTCCTTCAGGGCATCCCTTCACGCAGTCTCCGCAGCCAGTGCACTTATTCTTATCTATGGTTATTATCTCTCTCTTCATTTCACTCACCTACAATCTGTAAACATACTTTATCTCCTTTGAGCATCGAACTCTTCTGCTCTATTGAAACGTCTCCCAACAGGTCTCTCATTATCTTCATATGGACCTCGCAGAGCCAGGACGCTTCTTCTCCCGTTATATTTCCGAAGACGCAGTTCCTGTGTTTGATCGAATAATGATCGTCTTCCTTGATATAGGAAGTGTAGAAACCGAGTTCTTTAGACCCCTCAACTATCTTTTCTACCCTTCGATGGAAATCCTCTCCATCCTCGACGGGAGGAAAGTAATCCTTCAAGTCTTCTGCGACCCTATCAGATATCGTTTCCATCTCATCCCCCTCATATAGATCGATCAGATTTTTAATAAGAATATCCAAAATCAGTTCTGTCTTCTTAGGGAACAGCCTCTCACCTTTTTCTGTGATCTGGAAGTATTTCTTAGGCCTGCCCTTAACAGCCTTCTCAAAATAACTGTCTATAAGCCCTCTGTTCTCCAACTTTTTCAGATGTCTCCTGACCGCACTCTCGTTGATGTCTAGGATGTCCGCTAGCTCTAAAGCACTGAGGTCTTTGTCCAACAGCTCGTCCAATATTCTAGTGCGGGTATTCTCGACCGGGAAACGGATGGTACTGTTTTTCATCGTTTATGCAATAAAGGGCAATACTTATATACTTTACGCACATTATTGTGATTAAAGTGATTTAGATGAGTGTTGAAAGCCTTGCCGAGAAGCTGAGAGAGATGGTCACGGGCGAGATATCGGATGAAAAGGTGCTGACCGAGATAAGGGAAGCATCCCCCCTAGAGATCTCGAAAGCCGAACAGAAGCTTCTAGATTCCGAAGATATAGATGAGGGTGATCTGAGAGAATTCTGCAAGATACATCTTCAGGCGGTTCAGGAAGAGGCTGAGATGTTGAAAGAAAAAGCTGGAGAGGGGCATCCCATTACGACTCTGGTCAGGGAGCACGAAGAGATAATTCATATGTTGGATAGGCTGGACGAACTGGGTGACTCGCTGAAGAGAGAGGATTTAGATGAGGAAGAAAAGGAAGAATTATATCATATCTCAGAACATATAGTTGAAACGGAGAAGCATCACGAAAGGGAGGAAGAGGTGCTTTTTCCAAGAATGGAGAATGAGGGGATCACCGGACCTACCAGGATAATGAAGCTGGAGCACGAAGACATGTGGCCCAAGAAAGAGAGGCTTAATGAGTTGGCCGAAGATATCGAGGACAACGAGGAGGAGATAATGGAACTGATAGGTTACCTTTCCCTGAACCTGAGGGACCATATATTCAAAGAGAACAATATCCTTTATCCGTCGGCATTCGATGAGTTGGAAGATTGGGAAGAGATAAGAAAAGAGATGGACGAAATAGGATACTGCTGCTTTACCCCTGGGGATGAGGTGAAATAGATGGAGACCGATTCTGTAGTTAGAACCCTTCTAGATTTTCATGAAGGAAAGATATCAGACATAGAAGCTGTGAAAGCTTTGGAAGACGCCACACCCCTGGACCTATATACCGCAGAGGTAGAACTGTTCTTCGATAGAGACTTCCTGCGGGAGGACATAACTGACATAAGTAAGCTGTATCTTCAATTGCTTAAGGGAAGGACGAAAGAAAATATCTCTAGGTTGGACGAAGACCATCCTATCAGAGTGCTTATGGAGGAGCACGAG
>JAHENW010000187.1 GCA_018610025.1 Thermoplasmatota archaeon | reverse complement strand
AATACTCGTTCGTTTCCAGGTTCATAAGCACCGCCCCGGCAACCTGTCCTTTATCGTCTTTGAGCAGTTCTACCGCCGGGGTGAACTCCTGTACTGGAACGTTAAGGTTCCTCGCTTCGTCCCTCAGTGCCCTCATCAACTCCATGCCCGTATAATCTCTAGCGGAGTGGAGCCTATCCCGGGAGGTTCCTCCACCGGGCAGTTCCGAGAACTCGCCGTCTTCCTCTCTATCGTACATGACGCCCAAATCCTCGTGCCAGTCCAGCAATTTTGGAGCGTCCATGGTGAGCGCTTTGACCAGCTCGGGCTCATTGGTGAAGTGGCCGCCGCCGAGGGCGTCAAGGTAGTGCTTTACAGGTGAATCGTCTTCTTTATCCGCCGCCTGTATCCCGCCCTGAGCCATCATACTGTTGGCGTCTCCGTGCCTGAGCTTGGTAGCTATCAGGATATCTTCAGGATCTATGCCCTCTTTGATGGCCCAGAGAGCTGCGACGGTTCCTGCACCGCCTCCACCTATTATGAGAATATCTACGTCGTAATCCACCTGTTCGAGGCCCACTTCGGTTGGATGGAGTATACTGTGGGCCTCTAGGAGGTCAACGAGTTCGTTGGGGGCTTCTTTCCCTTTACTTGGTCCTATCTGGATCTCTCGCTTGCCCTCTTCTTTATAATCTGGGTGAAAATTATTCAGGCACTCCTGCGACTCGTCGGGAGACATCCTGTCGAAGGACTTCCCGATCCTCTCTGAGCGCGTCTCTTCTACCTTCTTGATTGACTCTTCCATATAATCTGGGTAACCTTCAGACATGATTATCCCTCCTCTTCTCCTTGCATATCTCTTTCTTCATACCTTTCTCTAAGATCTTCTTCACACATCTCTATCAACTCCTTCATCTTTTCGTCGTATTTCCCCTCTTCGATCTCCTCTAAACGCTTCTGCAGTTCATCGCTGTATTCCTGATTGTACTTCCCGTGTATCCTCCTAGCCATCTGTGCAAGGTGGTAATGCTTGATATCCGCCGGACACCTTATTGTGCACAGTCCACACTGTATACAGTCGAAGGAGAGATCAGCCGTCCGCTCTATATCTCCTCTAAGCGCGGCCTGCACGAAATCCATGACGTCGAGGTCCTGCGGACATGATTTTGTACAAGTGTTGCATGAAACACATCTAGCTATCTCTGGATAGTAGTCCAGCAGCACGTTATCGTGCTCTTCGGGATCGACCTCTTCTATATCGTATTCCTCTCTGACCGCGGGTACGAAGGGTAGCTGTACCAGATACATACCGTCTTCGGCTGCAGTCTGGCAGGCCAAGTCCATCCTCAGCTTGTATTCGTCTTTCTTCCTGAATACAGTTGCACAGGCACCGCAGAAGCCCCCTCTGCAACCGCATCCCCGGACGAACTTATATCCTGCATATTCCAGCGCCGTCATTATCGTGAGTCCTTTAGGGACCTCGTACTTCTTTCCCATGGCAAATATTTCGATCATCTCTTGTTCTTCATCTTCATTTTCCGCCATATCAGATCACTCCATGTATCCCTTCTCCTTTAGAAGGGCATTAGGCTCAACTCTATGTTTCTTCATTCCAATCTCCTTTCCTATATCCAGCCCGAAAGCTAGGGCCATCAGTTCTGTAAGGTAAAAGACGGGCACCTCGAATTCGGTGGCCCGCTGATGATAATCAAGGTTGAATTGACACAAGGGGCACGAGAGCGCTATAGCGTCGGCCCCGTCCTCGACGGCCCTCCCCACTATATCTTCCACCCTCTTCTCGACGATATCCGATCGGTTGACTGTGTGGTACGAGCCGCAGCACTCCGTTCTCTTCGGATTCTCTATGACCTCAGCACCCAGCAGTTCGAGCATATCTTCCATTATCTGGGGATCCTCAGTATCGTCTATGGCCACCTCGCTGGGCCTGAGGAGCATGCAGCCGTAGTAGGGAGCTATCTTGAGGTCATCCAGCGGTCTCTTCACCGCCTTCTCTATCTCGTCCTTCATATCTCTCAATATCTCGAAGAGATGGTATGTCTCTACGTTACCTTCATAATCAGGGTCTTCATCCAAGAATTCATTCATTGTCTCAAGGTCGTCTTCGTTCTCCTTGGCTCTGGTATTCGCTCTTCTCAGCACGTTGAAACACATATCACAGAGCGTGACGACCTCGGTCTCACCCTGTTCCTGGGCACAGCAGAGGGTCCGGATGGGAGCTATCTGGTGCATTATGTCGTCCGTTGAAAGTGACTGAACTGCTCCACAGCAGTACCAGTCGTCCATCTCAACCAAAGGACGTCCCAACTTCTCCATAACCGCCTTGGCACTTTCTTCATAATCGCTAGCCTTCGTTTTTAAAGTACATCCCGGGTAGTAAAGCAGACCGTCCTCCATTTTATCACCCAGTTTCTTTCCTAAAGCAGCCGACCACCGCAAGCTGCGGTAGGTCCTGCAGGTTTTCTACCTCTTCCACTTCCACCTTATCGACATTATCTCTCAGCACTATCTGTCTCACCGCTTCCATGATGCTGGCTATGTCTATATCTCTGGGACAGCGCACGCTGCAGGTATAGCACGCGGCACATATCCACATGGTGTTCTTCTCCAATATGCCCTCCTTGTCACCCAAAACGACCCGCTTGAATATACGTTCTGGAAGAACATCCATCTCCTTTACGAAGGGGCAGCCGGCGGAGCACGTACCGCACCGGATACACGCGTTGACCGACTCGCCGGATAGTTCTTCCACTTTGTCTACGAACTCCCTGTCCTTTTCACTCCTCTTCACTTCCATCACTCTTCACCCCTTTGATCCAGTCCCTGACTCATCTCCTTGTACTCCTCACCCTTTTCATCGTAAAGTGTCACCTTCATGGGCGTCTCCCCCATGGCGGCGTGGGTAGCACATGCAAGGCAGGGATCATAGGCTCTGAAAGATCTCTCCACGCTGTTCATCATCCCCTGCTGAACGTTTCCGCCGTCCACGTACTTCTCCGCCGCATCCCTGACGCTCATGGATATGCAGGATGCGTTGTGAACCGTCGCTACGATGAGGTTGACGTTATCCATGAGACCGTCTTCCGTGAGCTCGTAATCGTGGATGAGCGTTCCTCTAGCGGCCTCGACTATACCCACACCACTTCCCGGTTCCTCTGGCTCGTTCCTTATATTATCACTCATGATGTCGTCGTCCTTTGCAAGCGATTCAAGCAGCTCAGCCGCCTGCACCACTTCTATCAGCCTGGCCCAGTGATACGCCAGGGTCGAATGGACCGGATAACCAAGGGCGTCGAACATCTCATCGTATTTCTCCTGTGCCAGATCCGTCTTCATACCGTCGGCGGCGTTTATTCGACCGAGAGGTCCTACCCGGTACACGCCGGAATCCTTTCCATCCTCGAAACCGTTCCAACCCACTTCCTTGAGGTAAGGGAATTTGATGTAGGTGTAAGGCTCCTTGTGCTCTCTTATCACATCCATGTAGTCCGCTCCCGAAAACGAAGTAAAGTGATCTCCCTCTGGATCAACCACATTTACCTCTCCGCCGGTGTGACTCAGCTTTCCGTCATCCAGCAGGCCCATGCTGTACGTCTCCAACCTGTCTTCTTTTATCGTCTGCTCGTACTCGGTGAGGACCTTGTCCTTGAACAGGTCAAGGGTGAACTGAGCGAAATCAACCATGTCGCTGGTCATGTCCAAAAGCTCGTCCCTTTCTTCCTCATCCAGCGACTTGGAGACACCGCCTGCGATGCCGAAGGCCGGATGTACAGATTTTCCCGCCAGCATCCTCACTATCTTTTGACCTTTTCCTCTCTGTTTTATCACTTTTTTTCCTATCTCCTCTCCGACTTCCTGTATGACTCCCAAGATATTGCGTGCCTCTCGCGGCGCATCTACACCGACCAAAAAGTCAGGGCTCGCCAGGTAATAGAAGTGAAGGATGTGGTCAGCATAGATATAGGCGTTGTAAAATAATTCTCTGAGTTTTTTAGAGGCCTCTGACGGCTCTACACCGTAGGCGTTATCTAAGGCCTTCGTCGAGGCGATATGGTGAGCTTCTGGACACACACCACAAATCCTATTGGTGATGTTGGGCATGTCTTCCGCTTTTCTCCCCTCGCAGAACTTCTCGAAGCCCTTGTATTCGGGGACCTGCAGGTAAGCGTTCTCGACGTCCTTGTTCTCGTTCAAAAATATCTCGATTTTTCCATGCCCCTCCAATCTGGTTATCGGATCGATCGATATCTTATTTTCGTCATTTATCTCTTCACTCATCTAGATCACCTCTTCGATACTGCATTATACTGCCGGGCAGACTGAACATGTAGAAACTGCCCGTGGGGTCTCTCACGCTATCCATGGCCTCTCTTATCTCCTCTTCCGTTTTTCGCTCCTCCCCCTCTATACTTATCACTGACGCCAGTGCAGAAGCCATCCTACCCCCCTGGTCTTCGACACCTTTTACCGGGCCGTTACAGCCCACACAGGGATATCCCACCTCTGTACAGGGGGCTTCGCACATACCTGCAGTAGCGGGACCCATGCACAGAACACCCTGATCCAATAAACATTCATCAGGGTCTATATCGGTCGCTTCCTGTATTGGGATCAATCTCTCTATCTCTTTCTCTTCCCTCTCCATGGGGCACGGATCACAGACGCTCTTATCGTTGATCAGGTCTTTTTTTCCTACCTCTATATCGTCATCTAAAAGTGCCGGCAGAGCATCTTCAAGTTGGGTGGGCAGAGGCGGACATCCAGGAAGATAGTACTCGACATCTATATGCTCGTCAAGGGGCTTGATATGATCCAGCATCTCTGTTAATTCAAGTTCTCCCTCGTCGACTTCCGTGATCTTCTGTGGAAACGGACCTTCGTCAGTGGACTTGTTAGTATAACCTTTCTCTAGTAGTTCGTTTTTACTGAAAAGGTTGCCCAGGCCGAAAAGACCGCCGTTGCATGCGCAGGATCCGTAGGCCACGACTTCATTTGCCTTCTCCCTCAATAGTTCAACCATCTCCTTGTTCTCGTCGAGCCTTATGGACCCGTTTATGAACATGATGTCTATCTCGTTCTCATCCATAGCTTTTACGTCCTCGTACTTGGGATCCATGGCACATGGCCAGAACACAATCTCGGCCTGCTCGACGATGTCTAAAAGCATTTCGTCTATATCCAATATACTGACCTGGCATCCTCCGCAGGATCCAGTCCAGTAAAAACCGATCTTCTTCTTATCGCTCATTCTTCAACCACCTTTTTACCGTCAAATTCTAGCGGACCTATCTCTCTTATCTCTTCGGTCATCTCCTCCATCACCCTGGCGAATTTCCCACCTTCGGCGGAGGATATCCATTCCAGTCTGAGCCTATCCGGGTCTATCCCCATGTCTTCAAGCATCTTCCACATCAGGTTGGTTTTCCTTATCGTCTTGTAGTTCCCATCGATGTAATGGCAGTCTCCGGGGTGGCACCCTGCGATCAATACTCCATCAGCTCCTTTTTTGAACGATCTAAAGATGTGTTCGGGAGATACCCGGGAAGAACACATCACTTTGACGTTCAATATGTTTGGAGGATACTGTTCTCTGCTCACACCTGCAAGGTCAGCACCGGCGTAACTGCACCAGTTACACAGGAATGCTATTATCTGAGGTTCAAAGTCTTCATTTCCCCCCATCTTATCCCTCCTT
>JAHENW010000186.1 GCA_018610025.1 Thermoplasmatota archaeon | reverse complement strand
TGAACTTGGGCACTTCCGAAGACGAAATTCAGTTTTCTAGTAAATAGGTCTTTATCGGTGATACCCAGGGTGATATCGTTCTCTTTCTTTCCTACCTCGGCACACTTCTTTACGTATCCCTCGACCCGGTACTGATCCCTCTTATCAGAATACATCTCTTCTATCTCTGGTATTGGCTCTAAGACCTCATGTTCGAACGGTAGATTTTTCGTTAGCAGGCCAACCTTCTCTTTTGCACTCTCGAAGGGCAGTAGCAGGACCACGATTTTAGAGGGTAAAAGTGGTGTATTAAACTATCGTTCGTCGGGTCGAAAAGAGTAATCCATAAATAAGCCGTGGTAGAGTGTATTACATAGCAGATGAACTTAGAGTCCGAGGGTTTCCGCTATATACCGCCGATCCAGGCACCTGCAGCCCGGCAGATGGCGATAGACGAATCGATCCTGCGATGTTACGACGAAGGCCTGTCTGAGCCTACTGTGAGGTTCTATACCTTCCAACCCTCTGCCATCACTGTTGGCTATTCCCAAGATATAGATGACGTGATCCATACGGAACGATGTGATGAATTGGGTATACCCTACGTTCGGAGGATAACCGGCGGTGGTACGGTCTATCACGATATGGAAGGGGAGATCACATACTCCGTAACCACCGATAAGATGGAAGGTGATATCGAGGAAAGTTTTTACAGTCTGCTTGAACCCATAATCGATCTTCTCAAGGACCTAGGGATGGAAACCCAGTTCAAACCCTATAACGATATCTTGGTGAGCGGTAAGAAAGTCTCCGGGAGTGCACAAAGGAGAGGGGAAAAGGGCATGCTGCAGCACGGGACACTCATGTACTCCACGGACTTGAAAACACTGGCAGACATACTCAAATTGGACGAAGAGAAGATGAAAAAGAAGGATGCCGATTCCTTCTTGGACCTGGTCACCACCATGGAGTATGAACTCGATAAAAGTTTAGACAAGGATGAACTCATCGAGATGATGAAAGACTCCTATGACTCCCATCTCGGTGGTATAGAAGAGAAAAACCTATCTCAAGAGGAGAAAGATATGGCCGAAAGATTGGAAGAAAAGTATAGTGCTGAGAGCTGGAATATGAAGAGAAGGTGGAAAGATGGTTGATAGTTTAAGAGTCTCTTCGGGAACGGCCTCCGTTCTCGGGTTGAAGGACACGGAGATGATGGAAGAGCCCACTACCGCTTACACCATGATCCCTGGTGACTCCTGCAGGGGAGGATGTACCTTCTGTCCTCAGGCCATGGGCGATTCCAAGTGGCTTTCTCGAGTCTCATGGCCCGAATTCGAATTGGATGATATAATCGGTTCCCTTCATTCTACGGAACTGAAGAGGGTCTGCCTTCAATCCCCGGATATATCGGACTATGAACGGAAGATAGTGGGCGTCGTCAGGGAACTCGAGAGAACGGGGATGTCCATCTCTCTATCGACTCCTCCACTTACCTACGAGACCTTGGAAGAACTGCAGTCCTCGGTGGACAGGGTGGGTGTGGGCATAGATGCCGTAACGGATCAAAAACGGAGCGAGATAAAACCCAACTACGATCCAAAGGTCTTCTGGGATTACCTGGGAAGGGCCATAGATGTCCTGGGCCAAGAAAAGGTCACCGCCCATATAATGGCTGGCGTTGAAGACAACCTTCTTCAGTTGGCCTATGCAGTCAACAGGGCGAACTACGTGGGAGCCGAGGTCTCACTCTTCTCCTACAGGACAAAGGAGAAGGAAACAGACCTGGACTACTACCGTAGAGCACAGGTGGTGACACATCTTGTCGAAAAAGGTAAAGAACCTGAAGAAGCTGTCTGGATCACCGACCAGGAACCCTCTCTTCTAGATGATATAATCAAAGAAGGTGATATATTCCAAACTCAGGGCTGCCCAGGATGCAATCGCCCTTACTACACCACGAGACCTGGTAAAGAACATCGTAACTATCCAAGAGAACTGACCGTCGAAGAACTGGAGAGTATTAAAGAGGAATTGGATGTGATCTAAAATTTTGATCGGGAGATCGTAATATATGGACCCTATAAAGACAACCATCAAATCTTACGACGAGGTAGCCGAGGAGTACTGTGAGAAAACCCTAGAATGTGGAAACAGGGAGTTCCAAGAGAAGATGCTGAAAAAGACCCTGGACATGCTCCCCGATGCTCCCAGGATGGTAGATTTGGGATGTGGTGACGGCCGGGACACCGCTTTTTTGAAAAAGAAAGGCGCCGACGTTGTGGGTATAGACCTATCTGCTGAGATGGTCGACCTGGCCAGGAGAAAGCACAGGGAAGACGCTTTCTTCCAGGAAGACATGAGGGATACCATATTCCCCGACGATACATTTCATGGTGCATGGGCCAGCGCATCGATTATAAATCTACCCAAGCCGGAACTTTCAAAGGTAGAATCGGAAGTTTACCGAATATTGGAACCGAATGGACTCTTCGCCTTCAGCTTCAAGGTGGGAGAAAGTGAGGGATTCGAAGAGGATTCTGTCATCGAGGGATATCCCCGCTATTTTTCCTATTATACCTTAGAAGAACTGGATGACAGATTGAGTCTCTTCGATATATTGGACACTGAAAACTGTCCAGAGAATATCTTCGGTTCGGAATTCATGTACTGCTGGGCCAGGTCTAGAAAGTAGAGAAGAAGCATGGTGTTTTAGTATGACTGAAGTATATATTTCATATGGAGATGGAACCGTACCCGTGGAAGTTGAGGAAAAGAGAGTCAATGCCGTTCTAGAGCCCAACGATGTTGAGGTAGGGGACGAGACCGAGATTATAAAAAAAGCACTTTACGACCCCATAGGATCTCCTCCTGTAGATGATTTCCTGGACGATAGGACCCTCTTCATAGTGAACGATGCGACCAGACCTACACCGACCGCCCAGGTGCTGGAACTATTGGAAGAGGAGATAGAAGACAGGGATGTTAGATTTATCGTGGCAAAGGGGTCACACAGAGAACCCACTGCGGAGGAATACAGAGAGATATTCGGACCTTTTTATTCAAAATACAGGGACGAAATATATTCCCATGACGCGGAGAACGATGAGATGGTAGATTACGGTACAACGGATAGGGGTACCCTAGTGAAATTCAATCGGATACTTGATTGGGCACGTAAGATAATAAATATCAACTCCGTCGAACCCCATTACTTCGCCGGTTTTACCGGCGGAAGGAAATCGCTCCTACCTGGAATAGCTTCATATGAGACCATCGAAGGAAATCACTACAATGCCTTGAGTGAGGGAGCTAAACCTTTGAAACTTGAAGACAATCCTGTCCATCTAGACATGATGGATGCGGTGAGTCAGGTCGAGAAGGATATCTTCTCAGTTAATCTTACTCTAGATAAAGATAACAGGGTGTATCATGCCAGCGGCGGAGACCTTGTCGAGTCCTTTTTAGAGGAGACGGAAAGGGCCAAGGAGATCTTTTCTGTTTCTCTTGAAAGGAGATCGGATGTCGTCGTGACTTCCGCTCATCCCATGGGTATGAACCTCTACCAGAGCTTGAAGGCCTTCGAGAACGGGAGATTGGCCCTGAAGGAAGGTGGTATCATGATCCTCGTGGCCGAGTGTGGAGACGGTATCGGTCCGAGGAACTTCTACGACCTTTTGGCCTCCGTTGATGAGCCTGAGGAGACGCTTGAGAAGATAGAGAAGGAGTACAGGCTCGGTTATCAGAAAACCTATGGGATCGCCGAGGTACTCAGTGATTCTGAATTCTGGGCGGTGACTGACTTGAACGATGAGATACTCAAGAAGGTATTCATAACGCCTAAGAGTGATATTCAAGGTGCGGTGGACGAGGCGCTGGCTGGGAAAAGCGGTGAGATAACTTTCCTTTCAGAAGGGAGTATGGTCGTCCCTGACCTTTCACTATAATAGATTATATGGCGGGAAAATGTTGAAACGATACCCCAGGTAAAGGGAGCCGCCGATCAGAACCACCAATAGGATGTAGTATGTCTTATTCCAGCTGAATATCTTTCTTCCGTCTAGAGGACCGAAGGGTAGAAGATTGAATCCACCTATGAACAGGTTGACGTATGCCACGAAGGCCAGGATGAAGGCTACGATAGGCATGCCCTGAAGTGATGTGAAGAATGTAGCGGTCATGAAACCGGTGCCAACGGCAAAGTTCGTCGCCGGGCCGACTATGCTTATCTTTCCGTTCTGGTCTCGGGTAACGTGGCCACGGATAATCACGGCCCCCGGGGCGGCGAAGACGAAACCCCACAGACTGAACAGAAGAGCCATCAGGAGACCCCAGCGCCACATCCTGAACTCAGCCCAGCACCCATAACTCCTGGCCAGCTTACGATGGGCCAGTTCATGGAAGACAAAGGCGGTCCCCACGGAAAGAAATGAGACCAGAAGCATGAAGGGCAGGATGTACAGATTGAGTCCCCTTATCCCTCCAGAGAAACTTACGGCGAAGGCCAGCGTCAGCACGCCTAGGGCTATCCCCAAGTGCTTTTTCTCCGTGGAACTCATCCCTCTTTCTGCGGGCTCCGTACCGATCTGATATCTATCTCCCCTCATCTTTGGATCACCTCCCTGAACCTACTAGATATGAACTCCTCTTCATCCTTTCCCTTCAAGTTGGAAAAAGGGATGGCTCCCCCGGCAGAGTGCTTGTGACCTCCGGCGGACCCGATGTCAGAGAAGGCCTTCTCCATCTTCTTACCTACGTTAACCTGGGGGTCCTTGCACCTTGCAGATATCTGGATCTCGTCATCCAGTTCTCCATATACAAGCACTATCATCACGTCCCTCTCCATTGAAAGGAAGTCGGCTATCTGGGGTATATCGTCCCGGCTTTTTATCTTCCCTACATATGCGGTAAGCACGTCGTTTTCCACCTCTCTGGCCGAGATGGCCCGCCCTAGAGCAGAGACTGTGTGTTCGTTTATCGGGGGGGTGTCGAAGACGGAGAGAAGTTCCTTGTCCGCTATCTTTTGACAGTATGAAAGGGCCTTGAAATCTGCAGGATATATGTTCTTTATGAAATCGTCGGTGTCGGTCTTGATGCCGTAGACCAGAGCCGCTGCCAACGTCGGTGATATCTCTATATCCAGTCGTAGGAGATGATCTATCATCAAGGTGGAAGTGGCTCCCACATCGGTCCTCACCTGAACAAGGCCCCCTTTCTGATATTCTTGGTTGGTGTAGTGATGGTCGATGACTATATCCGGTGTGCGGTCTTCCGGTACGAGATTATTCACGGAAGGCCTGGCAAAATCCATGAATACCAGTTTCTCCGACCCGTCCAGGGCCTCTTCCACCTCGTCCTCACTAACCCTCTCCATCCTAAAGTCGGTCTCCTCCACGAAGAGGACATTCTCTGGATGGGATATATCTCCTCCGTAGTATGTAGTTGCTTCAGCGCCCATAGCATCACAGAGGGTCTCAAAGGCCAATGCAGAGGCAATGGCATCCGGGTCCGGGTTGTTATGAGTAAATATCCCCACTTCCCCTTGGGTGTCTCTGATGATATCCGCGATACTCTCACTCACTTTACTCTCTTCTATAGAATGTATATTCTTCAGGGCGGTGTCCACAAGCGATCTTTGTTCAGAGAGCAGACCATCTACATCCAGCTCCTCAAATCTTTCATCGACGGATTTGACCCTGACGAAAACCGGGACGTTTTCCGGTATGATCTCTTTTATCTCATCCCACACCTGGATATTCCTTTCGTCTTCATGGCTCAGTAATAATATACCGTCGGGATCACCACGCTTTTTGACCTCCCTTTTGATCTTTTTCAAAGGGATGTCAGACGAGATATCATAGGAAAGCCAATCAGCATCCTCGTAATCCAGTGACCGTTGGAGTTCGTCCTTGACCGGGTCATCTCCGAGTAGAACATACATCATATCCCTACCTACTGTCTATCTAGAACGTTATCGAACTCGCCCTTCAGCTTCTCTAGAAAATCCTCGTCCACCGCCGCACCGTTCACCGAAACAACGAGATGACTCCTACCCTGAGTCTTGTCTTTTATCCAGCCCATGAAATGGAGCACCTGCTCGGGTTTGTTGAAGTTCAACATGTAGGAGATGCCCGAGAGATAGAGGACAACGTCATCCTCTTCCTTCATGAATTCACCCATCCGGGCCGATAGATTGGACAAATCTGAAGGAGAATTGCTGCTCCCCTTGATATCCACGTTAGAATTCGACCCTCCACCCTCCTTGGAGAGCCATATGTACCTGTAACGGCCGTCTTCATCTATATCATATTGTTCGACCAATTTCGCGGGAGATCGCCGGGTGATGAAGAGCCCCTGTAGTTCGAGGTCTTTTACAATTGTCAGAAAACCGTTCAAGCCTGCCTTCGGAGACGACTCCAGGACCAGGTGGCTGTCATGTTTCTCCCAATCGTAGCCCTTCTCACTCTCCTCCTCTTCTGTTTTCTCCTCCTCTGTCTTCTCTTCCTCTTCGACTCTGAGCATTTCTGGGTTGTCCTCCAGATCTATCCTCTTGGACTCGACCTCCTGGTAGAGGGTGCCTATCTTGCTCTCGACCCTGGTCTTGAGTTCCCATCCCTCGTACCTACCGACTAGATTTTTGATGTCCGACCAGGCCTCGTTTAGACCTTCTTCATATCCCTTCAGGAATAGCTCGATCTTCTCCTCTTTATCCATTCACATCACTCTTTACTGGCTATGATTCGAGATCGGACCTATAAAAGTCCGGCCATGTTTAATAACTTGTCGGTGACTATCCAATATAATTGAGGTCCTCGTTGGTGGATTCCTGCTGCATTCCTTGACTCATGTCCATGTCGGCTATCTTGTTGGTGAGCTCTTCTACCTCTTCCGCCTTATCGTCGAGTTCCTCGTAACTGAGATCGAGGGTCAGGTATTCGGCGAGTATCTCGAGAACTCCTCGGGCGGCGGTCGGGTCAACGAAGTAACCGGACGTCTCGCCCATGATACAGATGCCGTTGAATCCGTACATGTTCTTACCCAGACCCAAGAGTAGACCGCTGGCACCGACGATACCAGATGAGGGATCCTCCTCGGAGAATGTGACCCCGATATCTTCCATCTGGTGTACCAGCTCATGATCCGTAGCGGCTCCAAGCACTCTAGGCTCCTCGACCATCTTCCCCTGGCTGTACCCGCCCAGGGAGAACACCATGTTGATGTTGAGGTCTTCAGCCAGGCCGAGTACCTTGTCGGTCAACTGGTACTGTCCCTGGGGTGTCATGCCCTGGTAATCTCCCGTCAGGATGATAAGGTCCCTGCTGTCCTCTCCCACGTCCTTACAGTAATACAGTCGATTGTTGACCAGTTCGGTCTGTCCGTCCTCGTCGACAAGGACCTGAGGAGGGAAGTATATCGAGTATATCTCGCCGAATTGGGTCGCGTCTATCTCGTCCATCAGATGTTCCACAGCGAGCTTACCAACATTACCCACTCCCGGCAGACCTTCTATGAGTATGGCATCTTTGAGTTCCGGTTCTTCCGTCATTTCGATTACTATATCATCCATCTTCTACACCTTTGAGTTTCTTTTGTCTTCTCCTGTACTCCCCATACTTATCTTCTGGAGAGAACTTCGGGGGATCGGGGACAACCGTCTCTCCCCCACATTCGTCACATACATCGGATAGCGTGTAACTATCACAGTTCAAACACTTCTTTATCTTCTTCATGTAGGAAATACTCAGACTTTCCATCAAACGATAGGGTATTTAAAGATTTTCAAGGGGTGGGATGAGATAAAGGTTTGCATGCTGATGAGAATTATCTATATAAAACCATATCTGTTACTAGGCCTTTGTTGTACTAATTGCTTCCTTAGTAACTTAACCCTACAGCCGCCCGTATTTTTTATAGGCTTGCTCTGCGGTCAGTATATCGAAAACATACACTTTTGATTCCTTCTTCTCTATACGGTAAAAGGCTCTGTAATCCCCTATCCGGAGGCGATATACAACATCATCGCTACCTTTGACCTCCTTTTTCTCTCCTTCTCCTCTTCCGGGATAAGGTTCTTTCAGCTTCTTGAGGGCTGTCTTGATCTGTTTCTCTCTATCTGGAGAAATGTCCTTAAAGAGATCCGGTAGGATCAGAACATCAAAGTTCATCCATATCCACGAATTCCTCTTTCCTTTCCTCGACGATCTTTTGGCTGTACTCCACCAACTTGTTTCTATTGTGCTCTTTGATCAGTTTCTTTATCACACTGTTGTAATCGTCGTCCATGTTCCCTATCTTCTTGAGGTCGTCCCTCACGTCTTCCTTTATCTGTATAGTTGTGTTAGACATTGCCATAACCTAGTATAATGGTTAGGCCTAATTATATTTTACTATAAGAAAATGGAGAAAAGAAGGGTTTTTCTAACTCACCCTTCCAGTATATCTTCGTATTCAGGGATCACGTCGTCGCAGAAGGACTTCATGCCCTCGCTGGTTTTGTAGTGAACGGTCATCTTCTCTATCACGCTGAAGGGTATAGTGGCGATATCTGCCCCGATCTCGGCACACTGCCTGACCTGCCTTTCAGTGCGGATACTGGCGGCGATTATCTCCGTGTCGAAGTCATAATTCTCGAATATCTGATCAATGGACCACACCATGTCGACCCCGGAAAGTACCCCAGCATCGTTGCCCCAGTCGAATATCTTCATTGTTTCCTGGTCTTGGTATATGATATCGTCCATGCCTAGCTCTCCTATCTTCCTCTGCATATTCTGCGAACGGATGTACTCTGCAAGTTCCTGGGGATAGTACGTACCCTTCGGGTAATCTTCTCCGCGTTCCAGACCTATCTCCTTACGGATATAATCGTCTATTCGCCCCAGGAAGGGACTCACGTAGGCAGCCCCTGCCTTGGCGGCAAGTAATGCCTGGTTGGGCTTCATCACCAGCGTGCAGTTAACGGGGATACCGCTCTCGCTCAAAGTCCTTATGGCCTTTATACCCTCGAAATCGTCGTCCTCTGCATCCATGGACGTGTTAACGGGGATCTTGACCACCACGTTATCGTTCACCGAATTGAACTTCTCGTACAACGTTTCCGCTTCCCGTACCATCTCTCGGTGGTCGGTGGATGCCACTTCGAGACTCACCGGACCGTCGACCGTGCTGAGGATCTCCTTTATGTGGTCCTCCAAACTCATCTCCCCTTGAGAGTTCTCGACAGCCTGTTTGATCAGGGAGGGATTCGTCGTCACTCCATCGAGTATACCCCAAGATTCGGCTTCCTTTATCTCATCTAGGTCTGCAGTATCTACAAATATATCCACAATATCACCTTTCTAACATATATTCATCTTCTCTCCATTACATCATGGGCACTCTCTACGATATGTTCCGCAGTAAGACCGTATTCTTCCAACAATTCGTCGCTCTCTCCAGATTCACCGAATTGGTTCCGTACCCCGACCCTTTTCATGGGAACGTGGTAGGATTCAGATACCACCTGAGAGATACCGCTTCCCATACCCTGGCTCATGACATGTTCTTCGGCGGTTACTATACCATTGGTCTCCTTGGCCGCCTTCACTATAGCATCTTCATCCAGTGGTTTGATGGTGCTCATATTTATGACCCTTGCATCGATATCCTCTTCCTTCTTCATCATCTTCGCGGCCTTCAAACACCGTGATACCATTATCCCAGTACCGATCAAGGTTATGTCATCCCCTTCCTCGAGAGTTCGTGCCTTTCCGAACTCAAATGGGTCGTTCTCTTCTGTAACGTTCGGAACTTCGGTCCGACCCATCCTCATATAGACCGGCCCATCTATATCAGCCAGTGCCTGAGTGGCCTTGCCTGCTTCGTGATAGTCCGCCGGAGCCAATACCTTCACATTTGGAATAACCCGCATAAGTGCGATGTCCTCCAGCATCTGGTGAGACGCCCCGTCCCCACCGACGGTGATACCGGCGTGGGTCGCAACTATACGGACATCCAGTCGAGGATATGCGATGCTCTGCCTTATCTGGTCGTAGGCCCTCCCTGTTGCAAATACGGCGAACGTACTGGCGAATACGGTCTTTCCGGATGCGGCTAGACCTGCGGCTACTCCTGTCATGTTCTGCTCGGCGATACCAGCATTGAAGAAACGTTCCGGGAACTCCGAACCAAAGTCCTTGAGCCGGCAGGAACCGCAGAGGTCAGCCCCTATGACAACTATATCGTCCCTTTCTCTACCGAGTTCAACGAGTGCCTTTCCATAGGCGTCTCTCTGTTTCGCCATCTCCCACATCACTCTTCACCTCCAAGGACTTCGAGGGCCGTCTCGAGCTGTTCATCGTTCGCAGCTTTACC
>JAHENW010000185.1 GCA_018610025.1 Thermoplasmatota archaeon | reverse complement strand
GGAACTGGCCTCGGAATACCGCTATTCGTCCAAGACCGACAATTATCCGTACATGTTTTTCGTCAGCCAGAGTGGCGAGACCGCCGATACGCTGGGTGCCGCTCGAGAGGCCAAACAGCGCGGGTGTAAGACGTTAGGGATAACCAACGTGATGGATAGTTCTCTGACGAGGGTGGTTGACGATGTGCTTTACACCCACGCAGGCCCGGAGATAGGCGTCGCCGCGACGAAAACGTTCACGACCCAGGTGACCGCACTGTATCTTTTAGCCATCAATCTGGGTCTCCACAGGAATACACTGGATAGAGATAAGGCAGAGAATTACAAAGACGAACTGAGAAGGCTGCCCAGGATGGTGGAGAGGATTCTTGGAAGATCAGACGAGATTCGGAAGATAGCAAAAGAGAGGCTGGTCGATTTTTCCGATACCTTCTTCGTTGGTAGGAACATAAACTACCCAGTGGCTCTAGAAGGAGCGCTCAAGCTCAAGGAGATCGCCTACATAAACGCCGTTGGCTATCCGGCCGGTGAATTGAAACACGGCCCCTTCGCTCTGCTGACAGAAGAAACCCCCGTGGTAGCTCTAACCGTCAAGGATCACACTTTCGAGAAGATGGTGGGGAATATAGGCGAGATCGGGGCGAGGGGGAGCCCCATAATAGTTGTTGGTGACGAAGACGACGAACTCTCCAAGCTGGCCGACGAGAGTATATTCATACCCGACGTCCCGCCACTCTTCTCACCGATACTCTTGAACGAAGTGCTTCAGCTCCTTTCCTATCATACTGCGGACATTTTGGGCAGGGATATAGACAAGCCTAGGAATCTGGCGAAGTCTGTCACGGTTGAATGAATATGAACGTGTTCACCTTTTACCAGGACCATAAACTCAAGGTCTGGATTCTTATACTAGCCGGTATCCCGGCGGTTTTGGCCCTAGGAGCCGTCGTCTTCCCCCAATTGTTCTGGAGATCTTTCCTGTGGAAGTACTTCTGGGGTCCTCTGGTAGCCGATGCCGAGGGCCATCCTGTAAACGGAGTGGAAGCGGGATACAACGTGGTGAACACATTGGGGTACGGTGCGGCCATCGTCGTGGCATTCAGAGGCATTTCAGAACTAGTGGATTATCTCGACGTAAAGGTAGACAGGAGTTTCATCTTCAGCTTATTACCCTGGATCATACTGGGCGGCTCTCTACGGAGTCTCGAGGATGTCAGCCTCTTCCCAGCAAAGGTAGCCCCTATCTTCATCTCCCCTCTGATATACTTCCTGCTAGGCTTCTCTGCTATATCACTGATGATCATCGGTAGTTATTTGGACAAAGAGCGATTGGGGTCGGAGATCGAGATCATCCGAGGGATACTGCTCTTCTCCCCTCTCATCTTATTCTTAGCGCTGGGTTTAACGCATTCATGGGAGTTTTTACCCATACTCGCGATATCTTCAGCCATCTTTTTCGTATGGGGTATAAAAGAGGAGTGGCTGGATGAGAAATACCTATTCCTCTCCATCGGGTCCAGTTTACTGGCCCTTTCACTGGCCTACAATGTTTACTTCATCGTCGTCGGTCCTAACACCAATCCTCTAGAGGTGGTGATCATACCCTTGATGACAATCATCGCTACAGAGGTTTTGGCAGGAACGATTAAAGGCTATTCCGTTTTGAAAAAAAAGGAGATCGTTGAGCGGTTACTGACCCCTCTGAATGCACTCTTGGTATTTTCTCATCTCTTCGATGCTTCGGCCACGGTGAGGGGCCTCCAGAATTATGGATATGTGGAAAAGCACGTTCTCCCCCGGTTCCTTATCGATTTGACCGGGACTCCCTTGGTTATGTTTCCGGCCAAGATGCTCCTGGTAATTATGATAATCTATGTGTTGGATTTTCTCTATAAAGAGGAGCTGGCCGGGATGCTGAGAAGAAAAAACCTGATAAAATTCGTGGTCATCGTTCTGGGGACCGCACCGGCGGTCAGGAACACCATGCGTTTAGCCATGGGTGTTTGAAGAAGACAAAAAGAAAAAAGAAGGGGGGAGATATATTATCGTGAGGGGTAAAGGGCCCGTGGGGAATCGGGCCAGTAAGTTTAGAGTGCGCCCCATAGTCCCATCCTATCTCATTTCTTAAGGTACTCTTCCCGTACGGCCTTGGCCTGAGCCATCTTCTGTTCTTGTTCGGCCATCTCTTGTACCTTTTCAGCTACAAGGTCTACTCGATAATAGAGCATGTCTCTGACGGCCGTTCGGATGGCCTCGGTTCTAGAGGGAAAGTCGTCCATCTCGGTCAGGAAATCGATCCTATCCAGATAGCTCTTGGGAAGTCGGATAGTTACCTTCTCGGTCTCGGACACTTTTATCCTCCGTTGTACCTATAAACGACATATCCTGTATGTCGCATGACATACAATAGATTAGATATATTTAAGAATTTCGTTAATTTGTACCCATATCGTACCCATATTGTCCATGGAAACGATAAATAGCAAAAATTTTTATCTATCCTTTTCAATAAGGAAGGTGTGAATAAAGTCTACACCATCGGGTATGAAGGAAAGAGCAGAGAGGAGTTTCTAGACATATTGGAAGATAAAAGTATCAACCATGTAGCCGATGTGAGGTCCGTCCCTCGATCCCAGAGAAATGAGTTCAGCAAGAAAAATCTGAAGGACTTTTTGTTCCATCACGGTATAATGTACGTCCATCTACCAGAACTCGGCGGGATGAGAGATGAAGACTACAGAGAGGTCATGAAAGAAGAGGAATGGGAAGAGGCCTTTCAGGAATTGAGGGAACTGGCACAGGAGGGTAGGACCGCTATGATGTGTCTAGAGAAGGACCCCATGAGATGTCACCGTCGATTCATAGCTGAACGTTACGAGGAAAAAGATTGGGAGGTGGTCCACCTGGGTAAGGGGGGTAGCTGGAGTGGGAAGACCCTAGAGGATTTTGGTTCGGAGGAAGAGGGGTAACAGCCCTTTCCAACTTGAGACTAATTTTAGAATCTACTGTAATCTATGGGAGCATCAGTAGTAGAAACGATGACGAATTCACTTCCACCTTTTATTATGTGAACCATCTCTAGACTGTATAGGTGGTCTTTTAAAAATAGGGTCTCGTTGTTGGGGGATGTGAGCCTCAACCTTCCCTCTTCGCTGGATAAAACCGAAGATCTGGTCTTCCAGTTGCACCGGTAGCGGATCACGGTATCAAGACCTCCCAAAACGTCTCCGATCTCCACGTATTCAATATGCGCTAAGGCATTCCCCCGTACATCGAGTTCC
>JAHENW010000184.1 GCA_018610025.1 Thermoplasmatota archaeon | reverse complement strand
GGAATGTATCTAGGTTCGTGGGTGAGTGATAGGACTGGCCACAGAAAATGGATAATAATACTGGCTCTCCTGAGCAATGCCTCTTTACTGGCGGTTCTCACTCTATTGAACATCCGATCTCCGACGATGGCCATCATCCTCTTGTTCCTAGCATTCTTCGGCGGGCAGATGGGACCGCCGCTGTTCTTCACGTTGATACAATCAAAGGTATCTGGAAAAACCCTCGGGTCTGCTACGGGCATCATGAACGGAATAGGCAATGGCATCGGGGTCCTGGGCCCCGTGACTGTAGGCCTCGTAGTGGCTTTCACCTCTTCCTATGACCTAGGACTGTTCTCCCTGACTCTCATATCCATATCGGCTATATTCATTTTTCACCGTTTCAACGAATGACCGATACGTTTTAACCGGATGACTCTTTTTTACTTTTCAGATGGAAGGGAATATATTCGACCACCTAGCCTCCCTATATGCCGTTCTCGAGAGATCAATACTTTCAAAAGAGGGTGTGGTAGGAAGAGTGGAAATCGAAAAGGGCAACAGGATCCTCGACATGGGTGGAGGCACTGGGAAGTTACTGAAGAAGATGAAAGAGAGAAAAAAAGATATCAAAGTATATCTACTCGACGGTTCTAGGGAGATGCTAACGGCCTCCTCATTTAGGGGTCACAGGATACAGGGGAGGGCCTGCAGAGGGCCCCTGAAGGACGATACCTTCGACCTAGTGCTCTGTATAGACGCTCTACATCATTTTAAAAATAAAAGGGAAAGTCTAGAGGAGATGATCAGAGTGTTAAAACCGGGAGGTGAGATAGTGCTCCTCGAGTTCGACCCTCAGAACCCCATCACGAGGTTCATACAGTTCGGCGAAAGACTTTTCGGCGAGCCTTCACTCTTCTTCCAAGTCGAGCGCTTGAAAGAATTCTTTCAACAAAGGAAACTATCTGTCGAAATCGACCGTTTGAACGGTTATGAGTACCTTCTTCATGCGAGTTCTCACAGTAGCCAGGTCTCCTCGACCTGACTCTTGGGGATCCACTCTTCATCGATCAAAACCGCTTTTTTAGTGACCGCCTCCACCGTCCCTTCTACTTTGCCCTCGTAAAAACCCTTCTTCTCGGCGAGCCAGTCATCCACCTTCACACCTATCTCCTCGCCTTCACCCACATCTCCGATCAGTATCTCGCTTTCTTCGCTCATGGTTACCCATCCCAATCACAGATATGAATTTTTTGTTTTCCTTCACTCACCGTGACTGCAGAGTGATTTGAGGCAAGAGGTATCCGGAGTCTCAAGAGACCCTCCAGATCACATCATCGGATGCACTGTTGTATACCAGGTATCCTTCCCGAGGTTTCATAGTTAAAGACGAGAGGTCTGATACGTATTCCAGGTTATACTCCCGGCTGGAGTTGTATATCGCTACCTTCGTGACTTCGGAGGGAAGGGTATCACCCGCCGTCAACTCTTCTGATACGGCATATCCCACCATGTTCCATCCTGGATGGAGGGTAATATTTTGATCGAATACGGGTACACCTTCTATCGTCAAATTATCATTACTGAGCATATGTATCCAATAGCCCTCACTCCGGTTGATTTTGGTCAAGGAGTTATAGTGCGAAGACCTTTCACTCTCAGGTTGAAAGCTCTTCCATTCCTTAAATTTGCTCTCGTTGCTGTCAAAATGGAAGACTTTGTCGTAACTGCCGCTTATGCCATGATCTGGATCGTTGAGGACTGCCGATATATCTTTTTGGACCGGTTCTAGGGGAAGAGATATGAACTGCCATCCTTTTTCCAACTGGATGTCTTTCAACTGCGGCTGGATGGTCAGAGTAGAAACCACGTAGTCCTTCTTGGGAGCGCTGTCTACGGTGGCCACGAAGCCGTTGGATGACCAATCTATCAAGGTCGGTGTGTTATCCGTCGCAAGAGGTACGGTTATCTCCTTGCTGTAATACCCGTCACCGTCCGTTGTGGTGTTCCACGTACTCGTCGGCTTGGCTCCCTCGGGTATCTTTATGGTGACATCACTATTGGGATGATCGGGGAATCGACCTGATATAGTAACGTTTTTACCTATCCTCTCTTCGTTGGGCTCGATGTCCTGAGAGTTAGAGCTCGTGGCCACATCATAGTACTCAAGCTTCTTTATCCAGTCATAGCTGGAGTTGCCTGAGGTTGTATTCCCATACTCCTTCACGAACGATCGAACCGAGGAGTTGTACCATCTCTTCTGTATACCTTCCGAATCTCCACTGATCGTTTTATTTATGTAGAAGGCGTCGAAACTCCCAGCGGGCACGTCTACGTTCACCCTAGAAGGATCGATCTTGTTGAACTGGGTGGTATCCGAAGTCCCATTCGACCAGCTCTCGTCGCTTCCCAGAGTTCCAGCATCGTACTTGTTGTGGGTCTGAGTTATGAGCGTCGTATTGGACCAGAATTCTTCGTCTAGATTCATCGGGTAGTCGTAGTTCTCCACCACCGGCTGACTGGCCCGCGTGCTGTTCAACCATATATCCACTTGGTAAAAGCCCTCTGCAGTGGCATCTATGTACCTGTGAGTATATTCTTTCACAGGGCCGAGATCGCTCACCTTTTTCCATATGTATCCGTGTCCCGACCCACCGTCAACTTCTATTGAAGACCCATTCATATATCCATCTCCGTCGATGATATCTATATCGATAGAGATGTTGTAGCAGTAATAATCAGTTCCGTTATAATGATAAGTACCTATCTCACTCACCGTATAGTTCATCTTCTCGACGATGTGCATGTACTCATCACTGCTCGTATCATTGTACCAGTATTCATGGTTATATCTCCAGGAAGTGTTCATCTGGAGAGTAGGCACGTTAGCGATATCCGGTGATGACGAGATATCATTGTTCGGTTCATCATCTTTTTCTTCCATCAGATCACTCTGAAAAGTGGTCCCCGACCCGATAACTCCGGAGACCATCAAAGAAACGACCAATATAGATATAAAGACCTTTAGCTCCCTTTTCATATAGAGCACCTCAATAGTCCAATCTCCTCAATTTCTAATATGTCAATTATCTTTTAAATAGTTTTTTCCTGATATGTATCTAACTCCATTGGAAAAAGACCTCGTGCTGATCTATTTCCCTCTGATGATCGCATCATATAGATCTCTCTATGGGGCTCAACTACGATTAAAAACGAAAGCTACTTATCCGTTCCATCCGATAGCCGTTTGAAATAATAGTTTTATTATAAAAATTACCGGAAAGTATATATGTGACCGGACCTAGGCTATGTTGATAAGAAAACAAAGGAGGTGAATTATATATGAAAGGAAAAGTCAAGTTTTATAATACCATGAAGAATTATGGTTTCATCGAACCTGATGAGGGTGATGAGGATCTGTTCGTTCATATGAGCGATATAGACGGTAATTACCTTAACGAAGATGACGAAGTAGAGTTCGATCAAGAACAGGGCGAGAAGGGCCCCAGGGCCGTGAACGTCAGAAAGGTCGCATAGATTCTATTTCTCAGTTCAAAACCGACTGAAAATTTTTTTCTTTTTTTATTATATTTTATCCAATGCATCAATCTAAAGTATGTTCAAGAGGACTTGACCCTCTTTTTCCTGACTCGTTTCTCCCTGCTCGGGACCGTCATCAGCCCGACCCAGGCTACCAAGAGGATAATGATAACCACGGCGAAGGGGATCAGTCGGGTGAGGTCGACAACCGTTCTGACCTTCAAATCAACGGTCTCTGTTCTCCCCCCTTCCAGGTCGTTCTCCACATAATACCGACCGTCGGCATCCCTCACCGGGTCCAGCTGCTCGCCACCGGCCTTCGCACTTTTCAGTGTTAGTCCTTCGGGTATTTTTATCGTGTAGCTCAGGGGCATTCTGCTGACTGTGTCTACACTAAAACTGATCTTCTTGGTAACATAATATTTTGTCTTTAGAGCTTGGGTCTGACCCATCTCTGAGAGGGTCTTCTCGAAGGATGCGTTGTAGTATATCGATATCGGATTATCAGAACTCATTTCACCGATGCTGTAGGTCATGTTGAGCCCGGTGAATACCATCTTCCCGCAGGATGTTCCATTGGACAACTCGGCACACCTCTCATCAAGTCCGCTCTCTATGTCCTCTAAGAACAGCTCGATCTCTTCAGCGAAACCGTTCTGGTATACCATCCGTATGAAGGCCGAATTGATGAAATCTATAGTTAAAGCCGCTGGTAACTCTTCCCTGAGTCCTTGGAGTATCGGGATATCATGGAGGATGGCGCTGAAATTCAAGTTTCCCTCCACATATTCCCTCTCTGAGGTACGCTCCAAGGAATAAACATCCAGTAAAAGATGATTGTCTAAATCACTCTTATCGATATCCCGGGCGTCAGCGTGTAGAAGTGATACCGTGGTCGACCTCTTCAAAACATCGTCGCCCTCAACGTTATCCAGGTTGTATTTCAAAGTCCTGTTTCCACCTTGGAAGGTCAAGTTGGAAGGAGATGAAAATATGTAGGTGGAGTTGTACCCTACATCGCTTCTCAACTCCAGTTCTTTGTCTATGCTCCCTCCGATCTTGAGGGCCCCATAGATCAACTCCCGTACATCCGCTTCAGCAGGGATATCATAGTACCTTCGGTTGAAGGTCATCTCTCCCTGGCAGTAGATCACCACTGGACCACTCGAAGAGGTGTCGAGTGTACCCTCTTTCATCTCTCCCTTTACCGTGAGATTGGCTTTATCTGAGCTGTTTTCCAGACCGAACACATCTCTTAGAGTCGAATTCATCTCGCTTTCTGTTCGATTCACCAATTCGGCTCCTAGATCTTCCTCAGTAGAATTCTGATATGCTCTCATCTCGCTCGCGTTCATCACCTGCCCTTCGATCTCGTATCGGTATATCTCATATGTGGTATTGATTTCTATGGATGAGGTACCGGTGTAGTTGACTCTATGTATCGCCCTGACATGGATACCGTTCTGGGCCCTCACAGCCTTTCCTGCAGAGCTCAGAGGAGAACTTATTGAACCCACCAGTAAGAGAACCAGCAGAAAAGGTATCGCGCCCTTGTAATAGAAGGAGCCGTCCTCCTTATTTTTTTTCTTCTTGGGCCTTTTTTTGACCTTCTTTTTCTTTATTTTTTTCTTCTTTTTCTTCTTCTTTCCCTTTTTCTTCGAAGCCAT
>JAHENW010000183.1 GCA_018610025.1 Thermoplasmatota archaeon | reverse complement strand
TATTTAAAGCTATTTTTTCAACCTTCTTTTTCTCGATATCTCCTCAACGCCTCCTCATATACTCTCCCTAACGGTATATCTTCTCTTTCTGCGATCTTCCTGCAATCCTCGAATTCTGGTGAGGCCTGCTCCTCGGTAACCTTCAATCTTACCTCGCCCCAATTCGTATCCACGATGACAGCTTCCCTGCCGGAAACGTGCCTTCTCATCTCGCTTATCTGAAAACCCAGTGTAGATGTCTCACGGAATATGACTTCCTTAACCCCCGGTAGATCTTTCCTTCTGCAGAGCACGGTGATCTCCCACCCGCTCCTTCCTTTCTTGCCGACAGCGGCTTTCTGATAGGCGTCTATGGCCTCTTCTCGTATCTTTTCCATAGAGTGAGAAAGTATCTCCGGATTCATGTCGTCTATATAGAAGTCCAGCCTGATCATTTTATCTTCGATGTTCTCACACCTGCCCATAAAAACTCTGAGTACATTGGGAGATTTCATCACCCTATCTCCATATCCAACCCCGACCCTTTCAAGTTCTATATCTGGGGGTGATCTCTGCTCTGCCAGTGTTTTCAGTAGAGCAGCTCCTGTAGGGGTAACTAGTTCCCCCTCTTTCTCCGTCATCCTGACCCTCCAACCCTGTAAAAGCTTGGTGGTCGCCGGGACAGGGACGGATAAGACACCGTGTTCACATCCCACCTCTCCACTCCCAAAATGAACCGTAGATGCATAGGCTTTGTCTATATTTAGTTGATGAAATAAGGCTATGGAACCTACTATATCTACGATAGAATCCACCCCACTTACCTCGTGGAGTTGAACCCGGTCAACCTCGGTATCATGGATCTCGCCCTCCGCTTCTCCAAGGGCCCTGAACACCTCTAGACTCTTCTTCTTCACCCACTCTGTCAGATCTGATCTTTCTATCAGTCCCAATATATCATCCAATTGTCTACTGGATTGCTCTTCTTTTTCATATCTTACCCTTACATTTAATCCCCTTACGGGCTCTTCCTTTTTTTCCACTACGATGTCAATGCCACTCAATCCGAGTTTACCGATCACATCATCCAATATCTCTTCAGAGCCACCTATGTCCAAGAGTGAACCAAGAAGCATATCTCCGCTTATCCCAGAGTTCAAGTCGAGATAGACCATCTCATCCTTTCTCTTCTCATCTTTCATCATTCCACCATTATTTCCACTTCATCCCAGCATGTGGTGAACGAAGGCCGCGGCGCCGTATCCATTGTCGATATTGACTACAGAAAGGCCGGTTGAGCAGCTGCTCAACATGGTTTCAAGGGCGGCTTTCCCGTCTTCAGAAACCCCATAGCCCACGCTGGTAGGAACACCTATGACCGGTGTGGGAACCATCCCCGCGACGATACCAGGCAAAACACCGTCCATGCCCGCCACAACTATCACCGCATCCGCTTCCCTCAGTTCCTCTATTTGAGGGAAGAGTCTATGGATACCGGCAACTCCCACGTCAAATATCCTTTTCACCTCGTATCCCATGACATCCAGTGTACCGGCGGCCTCCTCTGCAATCGGGATGTCGCTCGAGCCGGCGGTCACCACCGAAACCTCTGCATCGACATCCTGTTCAAGGTCCCCCACGACAATCAATCGTCCTTCTTCGTTATAGACCACATCTTCTCTCACTGAAGACACTATCTCAAAGTGTTCCTCATCCGCCCTGGTAAATATCCTGTCCCCCTCTCCTGCGATTTTTTTCAATTGTTCAGCCGTTTTTCCGGAACAGTATACAGCCTCTGGCAGTCCCTTTCTTATCACTCGGAACGTATCGACCTTCACGTCCTCCAGGTCGGCATAGGGAAGATTCAAGATAGCACTTTTGACCTCTTCGAGGTCCAATTCTTCCCGCTTGTACTTCTTCAACATCTCTTCGATATCTTCCATTTTACAATCACCTATCCGTCTGGGGATATAGAACCCGTGATATATCCTTCAAGGTCCAAGAGTACGTTTTCATATCCCTCATCCTTTAAAATTTCAACGATATCTTCTCTTCTTTCTAACACATCATCCATCTCTTCTTGATAGATCTCTATCCGGGCTGTCTCTCCAAAATCCCTCACCCTGAGTTGAGTGAAACCCATATCGAATATTCGATCCTCTACCCTCTCCACTCTCTTCAATTTTTCCTCAGATAATTCTGTTCCAGGAGGGAATCGACTTGCAAGACATGCATAGGATGGTCTATCCCAGACCTCTCTCCCCCTCCATCTCAATATCTCCCTCACGTCTTCTTCCTTCAATCCCGACTCCAGTAAAGGAGCTTTTGCATGTTTCTGGACAGCTTCCAGTCCCGGCCGGTGACCTTCCACCTCCGAGGCGTTCGTTCCCTCCAAGATCACCCTTCCCTCATCCAGTTCATCTTTTATGCTCTGGAAAAGGTCTAATTTACAGTGGTAACATCTGTCTGGCGGATTGGTTTTAAATTCGTCGTGTTTCAACTTTGAACTCTCAAGAACCATATGATCCACTCCGAACTCATCTGCCTTCTCCTCGGCCCTTTGGATCTCCCTATCGGGATACACCTCGGCATCGATGATGAGCGCTATGACATCCTCCAGTGCTTCCGTAGCGGAATCCAATACCAGTGTAGAGTCCTTTCCCCCGGAGAAAGCCACCGCCACCCTTTCGATAGCGGGCTCATCGTACCAGTCCAGCAGTTGATTCCATTCTTCTTCTACTGACCCCTCATCGCTGTTCATCTTCATCCGTGATTATATCCGGTCCTATTTATCATTGATGACCATCTCTCAATCTCCATCGAGCGGCCACCGCTCGACTTCCAGTCTATCCGAAGTGGGATATTCCTCTATCCCGTAACACTCGTAGGACAACTCTTCATGGATCTCTTCGAGGATGGGCAGATATATCTCTAATCTCTCCTTCTCTTCATCCTTCCAGATCAGATCTGAAGGTATAGAAAATCGTTCTCTCACTTCGACCATCGTTCCCTCGATATCGTCTGTCAGGATAATACCCTTGATGAAGGTCCCTTCCTCCGTTACGATAACTCCTTCTTCAGCGGTGATCTCCGCCCTCCTTTCTATCCTGCTCCTCAGTTGAACCGCATCCTTGAACGATGCTGAGCAGTAGTGTAATGG
>JAHENW010000182.1 GCA_018610025.1 Thermoplasmatota archaeon | reverse complement strand
CGAAGCACAAAAATTATTGGAGGAAGGAGAATACGACGATATATTCTAATTACATCGCTTGAGTAAGATATCGATACCACTAATCAGCTCAACTATCAACTCAACTCTATTTTCCTCACCTTTTCTCTGTCGATCAATACCTCGGCTATCTCCTCACTAAGAGTTACTACATCTTCTTTTTTTAAGTCGTACGAGGTGTCCAAATCCACGAACGGCGGAACGTCTTCAATAACATGTACGAGTAACTCCTCGGAGGGGTCATCTATATCTATCTTCTTCTCTTTTACCTCCTTCTCTTTTCCCTTATCCTCCTTCGCCTCCTTCTGCTCTCCCCTTTCCTCCTCTGCATGAACTGGCCTTTCTTCCTCTATATACTGCTGCTCTGACGGTTCCGTTCCCTTCTCACTCTTCTCCTCTTCAACATCCCTATCCACTTCTACATCCTCATCCACCTCCTCATCCCTCTCCTCATCCCTCTCCTCGTTAGTAGACACGTCTTCCTTCTCACTTGTCACTTCCTTTTCTTCTGCTTCCTCCACACTCCGTTTATATCCTCCGGTAAAGATCTCGTCTTTCATCTCCCTGAGTATCTTCACCGTATCCTGAAAGAGTTCGTGTTCTCGATCGGTCATCTTGTTTTCGCTCACCTTTCCGGCACCGCTGACTTCATGAACCGCAGCCAGTGCTATCTTCTTGATCCTCCAGTTCAAAAGGGCTTCAGCCCTTCTCTTCGCCTTAGTGTACTCTCTCTTGATCATCTCTTCTTCCGTATTAGAAGGGAGGCCTATATCGTTAGCCTCTTCTTCCAACTCATCTAAATACTCTCTCATCCCCCTATAGAAGGTATCCATTAAAGGACAGAGGCCTTCTGCGGACTTCTCGTCCTCCAATGCGTTGACTAGATCAGATAACTGGTATTCGTCGTCGGCCATGGCTATCGCAGTTGATTGGAATCTAATATGGTTTTCGGATGTGATTCATGATTTTCTCGGTGATAAGAAAAAAAGGAGGAAGGGGGGAGTTGCGGAGAGTATGTATTACTACCTTAATGCGCTTAATATATGATTTGGTACAATGGTCGAACAGATGGCAAAATAGACGAGATAGAACAACCCTCAGTACTCGATCTCCACCGAGCAGTGGGGGCACTCATCGGGCTCACCCTCCACTTCTCCCCGACATTCGGAACATATCAATTTGAAGTTCTCTGTCTCGTCGGCGTTCAGTATTTCGGCACCGCATTTTATACATTCGAAATCATCAGGGACGTAAGCCTTACAGAAGGGGCATTCTATCAGAACTTCTACGTAACCGGTTTCCTCGTCCTCGGGTGACATCCCTTATTGATATATGAAGAGATTATTAATCCTTTTCCTCTTCGGACTCTCTCAACTCGATTTGCCCCCATTTGCCGGTTTGGATCTGTAAACCGTATCCTCTGTCCTGGATGTATCCGTTTATGATCCGGAGTTCATCACCCGTCTTTATCTCCTCCCCCGCCATCTCAGTATCTTCATCCCAGAGTACCAATTTTATACTCCCAGTACCATCATCGAGTCGTATATTTCTTACCCTTCCCTCTCTGTCATCTTTTTCAAAAGTACGGAGCTGTCCCAGGTTTATGACCCTCCCTTCTATGGTCGCTTCCTCTCCGGGTTCTACATCACAAATATCTTCCATGTTAGAATCGTTTCTATCGTGCTCTGCCACGATGAGGTGAGCTATCGCCTCTTCGTCGAACAGTCCCTCGTACTCCTCCTCCTTTTCATGGACTTTATCCTCGAATCCCTCCCGATCGTAGAGGTCATCTACCCTTGAATAGAGCTCGTCTAGCGAGGGCATAGTATGGTATGGACTCTTCGATATAAAGGTTGTTGGGTAGTTGAAGAAAAGTGGAAAAGAAAAAGCCGAAGAAAGAAAGGGGTTTTTGAGATGTTGCCTCGTAAATCAGATTTAGATTACGCCCTGATCGAGCATCGCTTTCGCGACCTTGACGAATCCACCGACGTTGGCACCCATGGCCAGGTTGCCCTCGTCACCGTACTTCCTAGATGTCTTGTAGCAGGTCTCATGGATGTTCTTCATGATGCCATGCAGTCTTTTGTCGACTTCCTCAAAGGTCCAGCTCTCTCTCTGAGAGTTCTGAGCCATCTCGAGACCGCTAACGGCTACACCGCCGGCGTTACAAGCCTTCGCAGGTCCATAGAGTATATCGTTCTGCTGATATATCTCGATGGCTGCCGGGGTTGAAGGCATGTTTGCGCCCTCGCCTACAGCGATTATGTCGTTGTCTGTTAATTTCTGTGCATCCTCTTCCTGGATTTCATTCTGTGTGGCGGATGGTAGAGCTATATCTGCATCGAATCCCCAAGGCTTACCGTCCTCGACGTATTCGACATCGTATTTCTCTGCGTACTCACGTATCCTTCCTCTTCTCTCCTGTTTGAGCTCGAAGACGTATTCCTTCTTCTCTTCATCTATACCTTCTGGATCGTAGATGGTGCCGTCGGAGTCGGAAAGAGTGACTACATTAGCACCCTGTTCTATACACTTTTCTAAAGCATACTGCGCCACGTTTCCAGAGCCTGAAAGCAGGACATCTTTTCCTTTCAGGTCTATATTGTTCGAGTTGAGCATCTCCTGGGTGAAATAAACCAGACCGTATCCTGTTGCTTCTGGTCTTACCAGTGAACCGCCCCATTCTGGAGTTTTACCGGTCAGAACACCTTCGAACCTGTTCCTTATCTTCCTGTACTGACCGTACATGTAACCGATTTCTCGACCGCCCACCCCTATATCGCCTGCGGGAACGTCTGTATCCGGACCGATGTGTCTGTAAAGTTCATTCATGAAGTTCTGACAGAATCTCATTATCTCGTCGTCGGATTTCCCCTTGGGATTGAAGTCGGAACCACCTTTTCCGCCGCCCATGGCTATCCCGGTCAGGGAGTTCTTGAATATCTGTTCGAATCCCAGGAATTTGATGATACCGATATAGACTGAGGGGTGGAACCTGATACCGCCCTTGTAAGGCCCTATAGCGCTGTTGAACTGTACTCTGAATCCTCTGTTCACATGGACCTCACCGTCATCATCCTTCCAAGGAACCCTGAAAATTATCTGTCTCTCCGGTTCGACCAGCCTTTCGACCACTTTGGCATCGGCGAACTCTGGGTGTTTCTCCATTGCCGGTTCGATACTCTCTAGTACTTCTTCAACCGCCTGGTGGAACTCTTCTTCACCCTGGTTTCTTTCAACGACTTTCTCATAGACTTTGTCTAAAGACATGTTTTATTTCTCCTTATGATTTCGGGATATTCCCCTTTTTAATCAGATAGGGGAACACCATTAACTCTTAGGATAATTTAAGCATTTCGTTTATTCTAAGAACTCTTATATCACCCTTTTATACTAAAAAAAGAGGACGAGAACTTGCGATGCGCCTTCACATCGGACCTGCACGGTAAAAAGGAGGAGTACAGAGCTCTTTTTGATTGGGTAAAGATATCCAGGCCCTCTTTATAGGCGGAGATATACTGCCTCCCGCCATCGATAAAGGGATCAGTATAGAAGGATTTCTGAGCGACTTTCTTCTTCCCTTGATAATGAAGACTCCCGATCACTTAGATATATACATCATCATGGGGAACGAAGATCCAATTTATCCTCGAGATAAGTCATTATCTATCTTGATTCAGGATGAGAGAGACACCATATTAAGGCTTCGATTCCATCATTCCTTTATCCTTATCCGGACTTTATGACGATCCATGATCACATTGACCGAAAGATCGGAGGCGTTCAGGTAGCCCTTGAAGAATATCTTGAGATATTCGCCTAACTCAGGTATTATGGGTACTATGGTGTAATTGTTCTCTGAATCCACTATCAGTCTGTATAGGTTCGTCCTCTCCAGGCGCTTTAGACATTTTATGGGTTCGGCTATCCCGATGGCACAGTAATTTGAATAGAACTGCCTGCCTATCTCCCTCAGTTCTTCCTTCAGATCTTCGGATGGTTCACCTATCTCCTCCAGGAAGGCCTGAAAGATACCGATGTCGAAAAGTAGATTGTCAGGGCGCAGGCGCAGGTCTAGTATAGTTTCGAGTTCATCGGGGGACAGGTCCTCCTTCTCTAGTACCACCTCCTGATATTTTAACGCCCTTCGAACCACCTCGGATTTTGAGGTTCTCAGCTCGGATTGGAGATCATCCAACCTCTCCATACTTTCGGGATCTAGGTTCACGGTCAGTCTTTCGTTCTTCTTTTTGTCAGAGGACATTTTGTCCCACCTGTGTTTTTTCCTCAAGTCCAACCCCTATATACCATTTTGCCCTAAAAATCAGGGTCGGTCATCGAGTCATCTCTATCATCCGCCGTATCATCTCAACGTTGTCAGGCAATACGCTGGATACGGTCTCGGAGACCTGGACTTTATCTCCGAAACAGTTCTCCATAGTACCTTGATTCTCAAGCCATGATCTTTTTGGTATAACCAGGTCGGCCTGATCCCACAACTGATCCCGCTGTTCGGCGAAATAGATCACCTTTCTATCTTTGAACCGCTGAAGATCCATATCGAGAACCACGTCTCCGTAGACTAGGACCATATCCGACGTGAGTTCCTGAGCCGTTATACCTCTCTGAACAAGTCCTTGGGCGTTGGCTCCCTTGTGGGCGATGATCATTTTGTCAACCTTTGTCTCGCTTGTGGGACTCAAGACAGCGACACCACCTTCCAACTCTTCCACTGTATCGACCTTCTCAGCACCTTTTTCTACAGCTCGGTTCACGAAAGATTTCATCACCGGGGCGTTTTCAAGTGCCTTTGGTTCAACGTATATCCATTCT
>JAHENW010000181.1 GCA_018610025.1 Thermoplasmatota archaeon | reverse complement strand
AATTTAGGATCGCCTAAACCGGTGGCGATGGAACTGACCCGGCGCGACGCACTCGCGGCCCTCTTTCTATTCTTCAGCTGTGGGATGGCCTGCTTGTAATATTTTATAGCTATATCGTTCTCCCCCATCTGGGCATGTATATTTCCCCTCTCAAGATATACCTTAGCCAGCACTTGAGTGTGCTGTTCTTTTTTTGCCTTTTCTATGGCCTTTTCATACAGCTCTACTGAGCTCTCGAAATCACCTCTTCTCCACACTACGAATCCGAGACCGCGGTAGGAATCGGCTATGCCTTTCAGATCATCATGTTCCTGGAAGATCTCAAGGGCCTGATTGAATAATTCCTCTGCCTCTTCATATTCCTGTTGTTCACTGGATATGTGGCCCAACATCCTGATGGCCTCCGCCTTCCTTTCCTCGTCTTCCATCTCTTTTGCGAGCTCCCTATATTCTTCCCAGTGCTCTCTAGATCTTTCCCAATCGCTGATTTCGTAGGTGAGTTCTCCTAGATTCCCCAGTACCTCCAGTTCCTCCTCTTCTCTCCCCTCGAGGTTCCGAACGGCTTCAAGTGCCCTTCGGTAGTATTCCAGTGCATCCTCTATTGCATAGCTCTGCAGGGCCTTCTCCGCTGCCTTTTCAGAGTATTCCAAGGCCTTTTCCCATTCTTTACCCCTGTAAAAATGTCTGCTCAAGGGAAAATAATATTCCTGGAGTGATTCGGAGAACAGATCTTCGATGGCCTCTCCCACCTTACCGTGAAGCACCCTCTTCCTACTCTTGGTCATCTCTTCATATATCGAGGTCTGGGTCATGAGGTGACGGAAGCGGTAGATCTCTTCTTCAGTGTCTTCCCTTTCTTCTAACAGCCCTCTTCTCCCCAGCTCCTCGACTGAATCTAGAAGTTCCATCACGTCTAGATCGATGATATTTTCGAGCAGTTCAAAATTGACCTCTCTGCCGATTACGGATGCGTACATCAGGACCTTTCTTGTTACATCGTCCAATTCGTTTATACGGCGGCTGGTTATATCCTTTATAGAGGGAGGGATGGTGATCTCGGAAAAATCGATCTCCTCACCCCTTTTGACCGCTTCTTGATCGATTATCCCTTCATCTTCGAGGGAGTTCAATATCTCCTGAACATAGTAGGGGTTTCCTTCACTCCTCTGTTCGATGGTCTTCAAGAATCTTTCTGAGATATCATCTATATCGAGCTCCTCTCTGATTATTCTAGAAACTTCCTCGGTACTCAACCGTCCCAACTCCATCTCCTCGACCTGTTTCTCCTCCTTCAACTTTCGAAGCAGTCTTTCGAAGGGAGATGCTTCCTCCTCCTTTTCGATCTCCTCTGGCCGGTAGGCACCCATGAACAAAATAGGTTCGGCCGTAAGTTCCTGAAGCAGGTGATAGAGGAGTTTAGAAGATGATTCATCCATCCACTGCATATCGTCGATGAATAATGCCACCGGTTTCTCTCCCGTTATCCGCTTCATTATATCGGTGATCTGGGAGAACACCCTCCTTCTTCCATCGGAGAGAGAGACGTCTATGCCTTGACTTCCAGTATCACCACTCTCGAAACCGAGCATAGCCATAGAGCCGCTTTTTGCCTTCATCCCTTCCTTATCGAACGTGAACGAAACTTCACCTCCACTCTCACCTCCTTCTTCCGACAGGAAAGGGTCTAGGGCCTCTAAGAAGGGTATATATGGTTCCCTGCTCTCTTGGGTAAGGCACCTCCCTTTGAGCGATAGGAAACCTTCGGATTCACATCCCTTCAGAAATCTTTCGGCCAGGGCACTCTTACCTATACCTCCTTCTCCACCTAGAAGGATGAAGGGAGCCTGCTCCTCCTCAATCCCTTCTCTAATCTCTCTAAGCTTCTGCAGTTCATCTTTCCTTCCGATGAGTTCTATGGCATCTTTATCCAAATCAACATCTCCAAGCGACATCATTGATTAAAAGGAAAGAAAGGGTTTTAATTATTATCCATATCTAACAACTCAACTTTATATTTCATTCGTTCTTCACCTCAGACGGCACGACCTTCTCTAGTTCGCCGCTCTCTACCATCTCTTCCATGGTATCGCGGAGCTTGAACTTCTGTACTTTGCCCCGTCCAGAAACGGGCAGTTCTACGTCGACGGCCACGTACCTAGGTACCTTGGCACTGGCTATCCTTCCATAGACGAAGTCGACCACTTCTTGGGGAGTTATATCTTCGCCTTCTCTGGGGACCACTGCAGCGGCAACGACTTCTCCCAGCTCTGTATCGGGTACGCCGACCACGGCGACTTCCTGTATCTTCTCGTGTTCTATCAGATATTCCTCGATCTCCCTGGGATAAACGTTCAATCCACCGACGATGACCATGTCCTTCTTCCGACCGACTATCTTCACGTACCCTCTCTCGTCCATCTCAGCTAGGTCTCCCGTATGAAGCCAGCCGTCCTCTATGGTCTCTTCGGTCGCCTGGGGTTTGTTATAATAGCCAACCATGACGTTGTAGCCTTTGACCAGTAGCTCACCGGTTTCCCCGGGAGGGAGTTCGTTCCCGCTCTCATCGACCACTTTGATCTCCTGGTCTGGCATCACACGGCCCACCGTCTGAACTCTGTCTTCGACGGAATCGTCGAAGCGGGTCATGGTCACTCCCGGCGATGCTTCTGTTAGACCGTAGGTTATGGAAACGTTACAGCCCAGGTTATTGATCACCGATTTCATCGTTTCTACGGGGCAGCTTGAGCCAGCCATTATGCCAGTTCTCAGTGAACTGTTGTCGTAATCGTTTTCCTTTATCGTCTCCAGCTCACGGATGAACATGGTGGGTACGCCGTGCAGCATGGTGGCCTCCTCCTCTTCCACCAGTTCTAGGGCCTTCTTGGGATGGAATTCAACCAGGGGAAGCATGGTGCCGCCGAATACGACCATGAGTGTGATGCTCATCACGTTGCCGAAACAGTGACTGAAGGGCACCGGTATGACCAATTTATCGTCCTGAGAGGTGTGAAGTATCTCGCCCTGGTCCTGGGCGTTCTTGACTATCTGATAGTGGGTGAGCTGGACTCCCTTGGGCTTTCCAGTGGTGCCCGAGGTGTACAGGATGAAGGTAACATCATCGTAATGTACCTTCTTCTTCCTCTCTAGATAATCTTCATCGTCCCGCCATCCTTCGCCCTCTTTCAGGGCTTCATCGTACGAGGTGACCGGTAACTCGGAGCTGTCTCCATCCAAAAAGATGACATTTTCGAGTCTATCCAGATTGGGATACACTTCCTCCAGGACTTCACCGAAGTTGTATTTCCCGTATTCTTTCGTAGTTATCACGGTGTTGGTGTCAGAGTCGCCGAACATGTAGTCGATCTCACCGCTCTTTAACCAGGGATCGGTGGGGACAACGACCGCACCTATCTTCGGAACGGCGAACCAAGCGACGATCCACTCTGGAAGATTCGGTAGCCAGATGGCAACCTTGTCGTCCTGGCCCACTCCTTTCTTTCTCAAGAAATTGGCCAGCTTTTCCGCTTTCTCGTTGAGCTCTTCGTATGTGATCCTTCTATCTTCAAATATGATCGCTTCCTTATCCGGATGCTCTTCGGCCTTATCGGCCAGCAACTGCCCTATGGTGGTCTTCATTTCTGATACCTCTTACTGCCCTTATTGATATTACAGTTATAAGAGTTATGTTTCTAGGGATATATAGAGAAGAAAGGAGAAATTTGGATTTATTTAAATCGATGAACTTCCCTATAGTCTATATATCCGTCAGGGCGTTTTTCTGCCTACCACCACGTACCCGGTGTGACCCAGCATATCGAAGGAAGGTCGCACCCCGTTCCCTACCTTCATCTCCCTCTCTAGTGATTCGAAGGCCTTCATGCGTACGAAGTTTTCTTCCATCTTATTGTACGTTTT
>JAHENW010000180.1 GCA_018610025.1 Thermoplasmatota archaeon | reverse complement strand
TGATACTCTCCGGAGGGGCACCACGGATAGACGATAAGACTCTAAAATTGGGGAAGACTTCGGATTATCTGGAAGAACTGGACGTGCCTATCATGGGTATATGCGTGGGAGCCCAGTTCATCGCAAGGTACTTCGGCGGAGAGGCCGGTGCCGCGGAGAACCCCGAGTACGGAAAGACCACTGTAGTGGTGGAAGAAGAGGACGACCTGTTCGTTGATATACCGAAAGAATTCACCGCCTGGGAGTCCCATAACGACGAGATCAAAGAGCTGGGGGATGAGCTGGAGATGCTGGCCAACTCGGACACGTGTCCCGTGCAGGCATTCAAGCATGAAGAAAAGAACATCTACGGTGTGCAGTTCCACCCAGAAGTTGATCACACTGAGCACGGGGTTGAGATCTTCGAGAACTTCTTGGATGTGTGTGAGTAAGCTTTTTTATTATAGAAAGACCTTCAGGTTGACGGTCAAGGAATGCCTTTGATGTACAGGTGGAAAATGGCCTAAGTGATCGAAGGTCTGTGAAAGGGATGTTTGTTGTGGAGAGGGGTGCTGGGTACGATGCTTGATTTTCTAACAGGATGATCAGTATTCCACAGTCCACTTCACATTGTAATCGGCATCGTTATACACCCAGTAACCTTCTCCATCTTTCATGGTGTAGGTATCAAGTTCGTAGATATAATTCAAATTGTACTTCTTACTCTCGTTGAACACTCCGATCTTACTCACTTCTGCGGGTAGAGCATCGTTCGCCAACTTATTAGTTGCAGAGGGATAGCCGACCATGTTCCATCCTGGTTGTAAAGGGATATCAGTGGAAGAAGGTTTGGTACCGTTAATCGTCAGGTTGTCGTCGGCAGTCATGTGGATCCAAAGACCCATAGTATGGTTCCATTTTTCTAGATTATTGTAATGTGACGGTCTGATAGGACAGTAAGTTTTCCACTCGTCTTCACCAGAGTCATAATACATCACTTTATCATAATTCCCGGCGATCCCGGTATCAGAATCATTCAGGATCGAAACTAAAGAATCGTCTACCGGGATCAAGTTGAAAGAAACAAAGTTCCATCCACTGCTGTTTCCACCAGCGGTCAGTTCAAGGGAGTAGGATGAAGTCGTACTCCAGCCGATAGCGTAAATATTGCTATCTGTCGAGCCAACGTAAACAGTACCATCGCTTCCGATAGCTGGGGATGAATATATGGTAGCGCTGGTGGTAAAGTTCCATTTTTGTGTACCATCCTGATTGACCGCATACAAATTGTTGTCATCAGAGCCCACATATATCGTACCGTCCGAGCCGATGGCCGGCGACGATTGAACATTATCACCAGTGGAGAAGTTCCATTCCTCCGTACCATCTGGATTTATCGCATACAGATTGTTGTCGTCTGAGCCGACATAGATGGTACCTCCGCTACCGATAGCCGGCGATGATTGAACATTGTTGCCAGTGCTAAAACTCCACTTTTCAGTTCCGATTGGATGGACAGCATATAAATTCCCGTCGTTTGAACCTATATAGATAATTCCATTTGAGTCCACCGAGGGAGAGGAATATATCGAGTAATGGGTGGTATAATTCCATTTCTCTGTACCGTTTGGATAGAAGGCATAAAGATTGTTATTGGGAGACCCGATATATATCGTCCCGTTTGGACCGACAGCCGGAGATGAAATAACACCACTATCTGCTATCTGGTTTTGCCATTTGAGAGTACCATTGGGATAAAGAGCGGTAATAAATTTTACAGGGGGAAACCCAGGGACAGGTTCTTCAGCCGTCCCTAAATAAATCGTTCCATCATCCCCGATAGCTGGAGCTGAATATATGGTATTGTCTGTGGTGTAGGTCCAGTTTAAAGAACCATCGGGAAACAATGAATAGAGCTTGCTTCCCCCTCCAACATATATCATCCCATTATCGTCGATGGCGGGAGAGGCTCTAACCTCACCTTCAGTCAGGTAACTCCATTTTTTTGTTCCATCTGGATTGAGGGCGTAAACGTAATTATCATCGGAACCCGTATATATCGTCCCGTCACCACCAATGGCAAGAGAGGAATAAACCACGTCACTGGTTGTGAAGTTCCACTTCTCTGTCCCATCTACATGGCTGGTGTCATAAGTACTAAGGCCGGTATTCCTTTTGTTCCCCCTGAACTTAGGCCACGGAGAATCCGCTAAACTCTTCACTTCCTCACCACCATTAGATGTCTTCAACTCTTCTGAACCTCCCTCTCTATCGGTACCCTCTTCCCTTGTGTAAGCTAAAGCGCCGGTCAGCCCACTAACTACCAGCAATATCACCAGGCTCCAAGTCAATATCCTTTGACTTCTCATCTTATCCCGCTTCTAAATATAATGAACTCGACCTACAATTATTTTACGGGATGCTCTTTACCCTCTCCCTTACAAATTCGTTCTATATTCAAGTGTTGCAGCTAGAGAAATATTATGTTTTTTTGGTGTGTTTTTCCAAAGAAAAACCGGTATATCTCCGTCGGCCTTACTCTTATCCGTCCAATCGACTGACATCTTTGTAGAGTTCGGAGATTGGGTAGACCATCTCAACATTCCCTAAAATCCCTTAAATCCATCCCAAATCTGAGAGATATCCCAACTATTTCATCTTCTCTAGGAAGTACTCGTGCACCCTAGTGTCCCCAGTCAATTCAGGATGAAAGACCATCGCCAGTTTGTTCTCATCTTCAGCAGCGATGATCGTGTCCTCCAATTTCGATAACACCCTACAACCGTTCCCACAACCGGTTATCGCCGGAGCACGGATGAAGACTCCAGGGAACTCTCTACCTATACCGTCGAGATCGACCTGCTTCTCGAATGATTTCTTCTGTCTTCCGAAGGCGTTCCTCTCAACACTCATATCCATGAGTTTCAGGAGTTTCGTATCCGAGCGTTCGACGGCTTCGTCTCCTTCAGAAGCCAGAAGGATAGAACCTGCACAGGTACCCATTATCTGCATACCTTCCTCCGCCTCTTCCAAGATCTTTTCTCTCAGCCCGAATTTGTCTATCAGTCTCGAGATGGTCGAACTCTCGCCGCCGGGGATGATGAGACCGTCACAGTCCGGTATACTTCCTCTCTTCCTGATCCTCACCACCTCCCCATCCAAACCAAGCTCGTCCATGGTCTTCTCCGTCGACTCCATGTGTTCCACCACTGCTCCCTGTACGGCGAGCACTCCGACTTTCATACGCCCTCCAAAATATTTCCAGTTATTAAAAACTACTTCTTACCGCAAACAATAGGTTTAAAATAGGGGTAAAATATTGGATGCATTACCCTCACAAGAAAACTGGTCGGGTTTTATAAATGTGCGGCATCGTTGGAGTACTGGGCTCACCACGGGCCTCGACTGATCTATACAACGGCCTCTTTGCAATACAGCATAGAGGACAGGATGGTGCGGGAATGTACGTTTGTGATAACGGCGACTGGAAGTTACATAAAAGCGGAGGACTGGTCGGCGACGTTTTCGATGAAGATACCTTGGATCGATTGGAGGGGAACTTGGGTGTCGGTCACGTTCGTTACCCTACCATAGGAGGGAGTGGAGAGAGGGATGCCCAGCCCTTCAGGACCGATGCGCCCATCGAGGTGGGCATGGCTCACAACGGAAACATAGTCAACTACAATTCTCTGGCAGAAGAATACGGGCTGGACCTCGATTCCAAGTGTGACCTTGAGTTGATCCTCCAGGTCTTCTCGAGAAGGTTGGAGGAGGAGATCGACGACGATATCGAGGAAGAACATATATTCTCAGCCGTGGGTAAAACCATGGATGAGCTGAACGGCAGTTATTCTGTGATAGTGGCCATACCCGACATCGGGATGCTTCTATTCCGAGACCCCAATGCTATT
>JAHENW010000179.1 GCA_018610025.1 Thermoplasmatota archaeon | reverse complement strand
TGCTCGAGAACACCTCCGATATAATCGTAGGCGTAGTTGCTGCTGTATGGACTCTTCTTGAAGTGTTCGACGAAATTTTCATCACTCAAGAAGGATTGAATGAGCTCAAAAAGCTTTTCTTGTTCTACAGATTTAGCCAGTTCCAGGACCCCTGAGAACATCTCCTCGATGTCCTTATCCGTTCTGGGGATGAAGTCTTCCTCCCGATACTCTTCCCTGTCTATCTTGTCTATGCCGTGTAGATCCCTCTCATTTATCGATATCTGCAGCTCACCCTGGTACGTTCCAACTATCCCGTGGACCTCCACCACATCTCCCACGGATATCTTGTTGAATAGACTCTTGATGGGATCCCTGTCTTCACCTCCCCAGTATACTGCTGGTATATTCCCCGTCTTATCCCCCAGTCTGAGTTTGAAGAACCATCCTCTGGCATATTCTTTAGGCGGTGTCTTCTCCCTCACGGCGAACTGCTCTCTGACCTCGTCTCCTTCCATCAAAGATTCTACGTATCTATCTTTACTCACTCTATCACGTAAAAAGAACAATAGAGATATGTATTTAAGTATAGCGGGTTAGAGCGAAGGGATGTATCGGCCGTCCCCCTTCTCTCCTACGAACTCATCCTCCCTGACCACGAACTCGCCTCTAGAAAGCACATCCGTGGGGAATATAGCGTTGAAACCCTCGAAAGGAGACCAACCTGCCTTTGAATGCAGGCGCTCGCGGTCTATACTTTCGAACCTCCTGAAGTCGAACACGGCCAAGTCAGCATAATATCCCTCTTCTATCTTTCCTTTTTTTACACCCAAGTACTCGGCGGGCCTTTCGACAACGGCTTCGACAACCGTTGAGAGGGACATATCGCCCATGGAGACCGAATTTATCAGCAGAGGATACATGGTCTCCACGCCGGGTATACCCGCAGGGGCCGTGTCAAAATCGCTCTTCTCCTCTTCAGTATGAGGGGCGTGATCGCTGGCTATGAAGTCTATCTCTCCTTTATCTAGTGCTTCCCAGAGCGACAACTGTTCGTCCTTTGACCGCAGGGGCGGGTTGACCTTTCCGAAGGGGCCCAGCATGGCATCGTTGCTCAGGAAGAGATGATGCGGGGTGACCTCGACCATGTGACCATTCTCTTTGGCTACCTTCAATGCTTTCTCGGTTGTGACATGACATACTCTCTTCTCACCGGGATATCTTGACAACTGTTTTATCGATTCTATTTCACTCTCCGGTGGTCGGTACTCGTTGTGACCCTTCAGGTCTTCTCCTGGAGAACCGAACATCTCATCGTCCTCGCAGTGATATGCCATCTTTCCCCCTTTCTCTACAGCCTCCTCCACCCCTTCTTCACTCCCTTCTATATATGTTGAAGAGGACTGGTAGGACTTGAAGAATTTCGTCTTTTTACACATCCCTTCAACATCACCGCTAACAAGACCGTGGAGTCCGAAGTCTATACATGACTTCTTCTTTCCAATATCTATCTTCTGTTCCAATCTTTTCAGGTTATCGGTGGGCGGCTTGTTGTTCGGCATGTCCATGACGGTGGTCACGCCCCCGAAGGCGGCACTCAGCGATCCAGTATAAAAATCCTCCTTGTGGGTATCACCGGGGTCCCTGAAGTGGACGTGCAGGTCCGTAGCCGCCGGAAGGATCACCCCATCCACCTCAATCACGTCGTCGTCTCCGTCATACTCCTTCTCAACGAAGTCGATCCTTTCATCCTCTATACCGATGTAGTACCGATCCACCTCGCCGTCTACATAGGCCGACCCCTGAAGGATCATGCTATCTGTCTCTCTTCGATATCCCCGTTAGGAGCCTTTTCTCTAAATATCTGGCCCTGGAATTTTTGTATGGTACAGCTCTCGTCCTTCCAGCTGTCAGGCGGTAGTCCGGCCTTCCTGCAGGTATGTGCCAGGAACTGTTCCTCGTCCCATCCCTGTTCTACGGGCACCTGAGGGAGTAGCAGACCCTTGTTCATCCCCCTAGAGATGATAAGGCCGTCCTCCCCACAGACGATCTTATCCGGTAACTTGCTCCTTTCATCCACCTGGATCTCCTCAGGGGGTGTCAGAAGGGTTACTTCAACGATCATCTGACCCAGTTCGTCTTCGCCCATTGGAGGGAACCTCGGATCTTCCGTGGCATTGCGTGCCGCCTTTACAACGGCTTTTTTCAACTTGTATACGGGTTCGGGATATCCGATACATCCTCTCAATTCCTCCGACGGATGTCGGTTCAGGGTAACGAAGACGCCCATCTCCCTGTCGAACTTATCTGGGAGGTCGATCTCTGGTGTAGACCCGCCTTTTACCTTGGCTTCAATCACCTCTCTCGCAGTCTTCACGGCGAGCTCTCCGTCTTCTTCGCTGAACATCATATTTTGTTAGTAACAGGGGCGGGATATTTATTTTATGTTCCGTTCTTGTAAGTCAAAGACAACAAAACTCTTATATCTGAGTTTACCATCACCCCATAACCCCTTTAGTCCAGAACAAGCATACTTGCGAGGTAGTTTCTAATGGCTGAAGAAGAGATAGAGAAGGTCAAAGAGGCGGAGAAGAAAGCCGTAGAGAAGATCGAAGAGGCAGAGAAGAAGGCAGAGGAGATGGTCGAGGAGGCTAGACAGGAGGCTAAGCAGGAAAAAGAAGACGAGCTCTTCTCCCTTAAAAAAGAGATGGAAAACAAGAAAGAAGAGATCAAGAAAGAGGCCGAACAGAAGGCCGAACAGATACGGAATGAAGGGGAGGAAGAGTCCAAGAAGATAAAGGAGGCCACTGAGGAGAACTTCTCCGAGGCCGTGGACCACGTATTAGAGAGGATCCAGGAGGTATAAGGATCGGCCTGTTCCCGAAACGGATGAAGGACCTGACAATAATCGTTCACGACGATTACCTAGAAAGGGTAGTTGACTCTCTACACAAAGAAGGTATCGCCGAGATATCCGACGTGGAGAGGGATCGAGACGTGAGCCAGCTGGTGACCGGGTCCCAGATACCCGATATCGTTAGTAGATGCACGGAATACGATATGCAGCTATCATCCGTTTTGGACTCCTTTCAGCTAGTGAGTGAAGAAGGCGGGGGAATAGGAGAGATGATCAGCCCGCCGGAGGTTCAAAAAGTAGAAAGGGGTGACAGGGATATAGAGGAGCTTTTTCAAGAAATAGACGAGGCCATGGAACAGAGTGGTGAGGAGATAACTGACCTTGCCGACAGGGTGAACAGAGTGGAGGAGAAGGTCACCGAGCTGGAGAGTCTCAAGAAAGAACTGAGACTGGTCAGGGCTATAGACGTTGACCTGTCCCAGATAGGCCCGTCGGATTTTACTGTAATACGCATGGGCAAGACGTCCCATCCCTACAAGCTGAAGAAAAGCCTGGA
>JAHENW010000178.1 GCA_018610025.1 Thermoplasmatota archaeon | reverse complement strand
TGTGGTCACTGGTTAGGGACCCACAGGTCCACTCCTAACTCTTCAGCCCTTCGGCTCTACTGGAATTTCGAAGAGATTCCATCGATTCCAAGGTAATTATAATTAAAAAGAAATCTAATCATAACTTTTTGGGATGGAGCCAATAAACTAAAAAACTTAATAAACCCCCAAATATGATAACGTTGCGGATGAAAAGTGGTCACCTCATAGTCGTGGTTTTATTGATAAGCGTGGCTTTTGCCGGCTGCTCAGAGCCGCCTTCATCTCCTGTTTCAGAACTGCCGAAGATAGTTATAGATTACGAGCACAAACTTGAAGAAAAAAATTCCACTATAATATTCATCCACGGCATGGACGAGATCCGTTATACGAATATCAGCATCTACATAAATGAAAGCAGGGTACTGTTCCAAAATGAGACATTCTCTGCCGAACATAAGACCAATCTAACTCACTTTAATCTCACCGTGAACGTCTGGCTGAACAAGGAATGGTACAACTATAACGCTACTTATAAGGTATCTCAAAAGGAAGATATGATATACAAGATAACATATAGCGACGGGGAGACAAAAAAGGTAAAACCTGAAGATCTTCCCTATGTAGAGAGGGCGAACTTCATGGAGGAAGAAGAAAATGCGTAAGATACCCCTCCCCCTGATATTGGTAGGGATCATCGTCATAGTCATAGGTGTTTTGAGTCTGGGTATCATGAGTGGTTTCATCCCCCTGAGCGATGTTTTCGGGAGCTTCATCACCTTCGTGTTCACCCTGGTCTTCATAACCGTTTTAGCTATAATCGGCGCGGTCTTCGTGGGTATGTTCATCTCTCACAGGGTGTTCTCCACCAGACAGTTCACCACGTTCGAAGAAGAGATGCTCAAGATGAAGAGTGACGTGGAAGAGATAAAAGAGATGGTGGAAGAACTTCAAGAGGAAGAGTGACTAGACTAAAGATTCTGGACATATCTCTCTCCGGGAGCAATTCCTGCACTTCCCTTCCCTGTGGTGATGCCTATGTGCTTCTCCTTTCTCTATGGCTTCCCTCATCTCATCTATCTTGTTAATCAGCAGGTCTCTGAGAGATTCGTCATAATCCACTTCGAATTCCTTATCGCCGTACTTCACTATGCCGTATGGAGGCATCTCCCCTTCCTCTTCCTCCAGCAATAAACAGTAGGCGGCACTCTGGACCACGTGGGAGAAGAAGGGGCCCTTGGGAACCCTGCCGGTCTTGACTTCTACGGGTATCTTCCTTTCGTCAACTTTGAGGATGTAATCCGGCCTTCCCCGGAGGCGATACTCCTCCGACTTCAGCATCCTGCTCTTCTCCTTCAACCTGTCTACATACTCGATCTCATCGTCCCCTATATCCAGTTCTTCACGTCTCTTCTTCGCTTCCTGAGTAAGGCCTATAGACTGTTTGAACCAGTAATTCGCACCTATGAGTAAAGACAAAGATATTATCTGGGCCAACCGGGCCAAGGTATTGTCGGCCAATGGAAGGGTAAGGCTGTAAAGTGCGAGGACGGTAGCGACCATGGCAAAACCTACTATCAGTTTCTCGTAAGTCATCCTCCTCTTCTCAGGGACCTTCCACTCACTCAGGAGTAAAAAGAAAACAGCGGCCAGTAACCATATCAACGCGGTAACCCGTATGATCCAGCTCATATACTGCTGGCTTTGAAGGAATGTCAGACCCATTATGGAGACTAGGGTTGCTCCCACAGCGAGCCACATGATTATTGTACTGAGGAGCTTAGAGTGCTCTTCCTTCTCCTTGACCTCCCCAACTTTTTCTCCCATCTCGCGATGTTCTTCCGTCCCCTCCTTCAGACTCTCAGTGACGACCTCCTCTTCCTCCCTGTTCAACCACCAGCTGAGTGGACAGTAGCCATATTTCTCTATATCACTCGCTGAAAGCCATTCATCGCCCATGCCTTTTTTATAGAGGTGAATTTAAGTTAAATAGTTTTTGGTAAAAGATCATCTTCCAGAGTCCTCACATCAGAACATGTCCTTCACTTCGGAAGTGGTGAATACTCCCTTCTCAGTTATGTAACCCGATATAAACTCAGCCGGGGTCACATCGAAGGCAGGGTTCCTCACGTCTGATCCATCGGGACAGATGACCTCTTCATTGATGCTCCTTACCTCTTCATCATCCCTCTCCTCTATGGGTATCTCCACCCCCCTTTCCGTGGACTCGTCGAATGTGGTCACCGGAGCCGCCACGTAGAAAGGTATATCGTTCTCCCTTGCAACTAGGGCCTTTTCATACGTTCCTATCTTGTTGGCTATATCACCGTTGGCTACGATCCTGTCAGTGCCCACTATGACCATATCCACTTCTCCCCTCTGCATGTAGTGGCCCGCCGCATTATCCACGATGACCGAGTGGGGGATATCCTCGTTGAACAGTTCCCAGGCGGTGAGTCTTGCTCCCTGTAATCTCGGTCTTGTTTCATCCGCATAAACGAATATGTCTTTTCCGTGCCTAAAGGCAACCCTCATGGGCGCTAAAGCCGTCCCGTAATCCACCGTAGCTAGTGCCCCGGCATTGCAGTGTGTCAAAACACTGTTCCCATTTTCTATTAACTCAGCACCGTTCTCCCCGATACTCCTGCACTTCTGGATGACCGATTCAGCATACTCCTCCGCGGCCTTCACAGGTTCGTCTTTTCCCATCATATGATCCACGGCATAGAAAAGATCGTGGGCCGTTGGTCTCGCCGACTTTATGGTCTCGGCCGCCCTTTCTATCTCCACATCCTGGACCATGGCCTGGGCCATGCCGTAGGCGGCGGTAACGCCTATAGCAGGTGCACCCCTTACCATCATCTCTCTGATGGCTTTTTTTATTTCCACATAATCTTTCGCAGTAAAGTATCTGAGCTCATGGGGTAGAAATCGCTGGTCGATCATCTTTACCTTCTCTCCCTCCATCCATACCGCCTGCATGCTTTCTACACCGTCTTCAGTTTTGACCTTCATCTTATCATCCCTTCTTTTCGGCCGAATCATACGCTTCCCAGAGCTTGGGTACGGTCTCCATCTTCTTCATCTTCTCAGACTTCACCCATCTATGTTCCATATTCTCCCAATTGAGTTCCAGTTCTCCACGGGCATCGAAGATGAATGGATGGACCTTCCAGATCGTTCCCTCGCCTCTGGCTAAAACCGTTTCGCCGCTGGAGACGAAGGAGGCGTCCAATCCAGTTTCCTGTTCAATCTCTATCATGGCCTGTTCTTTCGCATCCGTCTCTAAATAACCGGAGACCCCAGACCACTTTCCCTGAAAACTGCCGACCTGGTCGCTCCGCCTGAGTAACAGAACTTTATCTTTTTTTCGTAAAAATGCAGTGACGACTTCCTCGCTTTTCACGTCCAGCACTTCCAGTTGACCATTCTCACCGTCTATCTTCACCTCGTCCCCATCCCTCAAAATATCGATGTCTATCTTGTCTATCAAAGGTATCTCCGATATGATGGCCCCGGCGGCGACGATGGTCTCCGATATCCTGTTCACCATGCCCCGGGGACCGGTACCGTTCTTCTTCAGTTGATATATCACGTAGGAACCGACCGTGCTCCCTTTTCCACTGGGGAAGACGAAGATGGAATCAGTGATATCCTTCTCTCCAAAGACAACTCCACCCCTAGGTTCTACATCACCCAAAAAAGAGACGCTCTCGTCGACCTTCACGACCTTACCACTAGCGCTCCCCCTGGAAACACCCCTGCCGTCCAATATCACGCTATCATCCCCATGAGTGTCTTCAGATCGGCATATATCACACGCTGGTGGGCCATCTTCGGAAGGTAGGCCGCCGCCTTACCGGAATTCGTCGCCGCCACCTCGTACTTATCTTCCAGCGGGCTTACGACCATGCACGTGTCAGTTATCACTTTTCCATACCTCTCTATTATCTTCACCGCTTCAGGACTTTTTTCTTTAACACTCCTATTAGTATATACCAGAAGGTCCGGACCGTCATTTGGCTCCTTTTCCTCTAAAAACGATGCCATATCCTTCATCTCTCTTGGCGAAAGATGAGGGCATCCGATGACGATGACGTCCGGATCCTCTT
>JAHENW010000177.1 GCA_018610025.1 Thermoplasmatota archaeon | reverse complement strand
GGTGTTATCCGGTATAACACTGAAAGACACGAAGTTCCATCCCTCAGATGCACCACCTGTAGTGAGGGATATACTCTCCGTTATTGTCGGGGGGAACTGCCCGTCGTCAACTACCTGAGGATCGGGTGAAGCGACTATCCAGTCGTCCTCGGTATCCGTATCCGTAAACCTGCCTTCTCTCTGTAGGACCTCACCCTCATTTGCCGACAGGCTCCAGTTCAATTCTCCCTCCCAGGCCACCGTGTCCATCTCTTCGCCCTTTTCGTTGAACAGCGTGACGTGATCTCCCGTGTTTGCGAGGGAAAGGGAGAGTCCGCCATCGTCCGGCATCTTGCCGTACTGGTCGTAGAAGTACGAAGCATTCCTAGTGGTTGTGAAGAAGGAGTAGGCAGGGATGACAGTGCTCTCGGTGAACTCGTAATCCCCCTCCCCATCGCTGAGCTTCCAGTTCTTTATATCCGTGTCGTTCTTGGTGGGATTGAACAGCTCGATGTACTCCCCATCGGTTTCAGACCCATCGACGTCGTAGTAAACCTCTGTAAGGAGTATCTCCTCGTCCTGCTGCTCGTCGGCGGTGCCGTTGTACTCGCTCTCGACGGCTAGTCTGTGGAGGACGTCGGCAAGGTAGTTCACTGCATAATTCAGCGAGTATCCGCAGCTGTCCTTGAATGTGGGGTCGCTCCAGTTGTAGTTGTCGTCCATCCACGTGCAGTTCTTGACCTTGTTTCCGTCTCCGAATGTCGTTATGTTCCCCATGTCTAATGTCTTGTTATAAGCTGTCTCGTTCTCAAGGGTACCGTCGAAGGAGAGATACGGGTCGAAGGTAGTAGAGTTGTACGAGCCGGTCCTGTCGTTCACATAGGTCTCGTAATCGCTGTGATGGTCCTCCGATCCCCAGTCCGTGTAGTTACCCATCACGTGACCGAAGACTGCGATATCCACTATGTAGTGAGACATGATGCCGGCGTACTTGGAGGCATTGTCGGTGTCATTGTTGCGGAGGTAGTTAAGGGCGTTCTCGTACTCCTCGTTCGCCCTGACAGCGGAGGCATCGTCCTGCAGGGTACCGTTTGAATAATAATACACGTGATGGTCCCAGGTGTCACCTATGCCGTCATCGGCACCGCCGTTATCAGGGAGCTCAGTGCCGTACAGGTAGGCACTCTTGTTGTTCAGGATGTAGGCCTTTTCATCTTCCGGTAAATAATCGAGAGCGTGCTCGGCTATCCAGTCGTGGGTCCCGTAGTCCGGGTTCGACGGGTTGTCGCTGTACCCCCCGTTGCTCCACGAGTCCGTATTCTCGGGAACATACATGATAATCAGGGATAATGAGATGATAAAGACCAGCGCTATCTTCACCGATCTATAGCCCATGAATAACAATAAATGCGGGAAAGGAATTGAAATGTTTTTCCCTTAATTTTTCCAGACTGCTAGTCGAATGTAATTACCCTTCAGTCATTGATCTAACGGTCTTCAGGGTCTGCCTCAAGCTTATAGCAACTGCTACGATGTAAGATAAGAAGAAAGCGACCACCAGGATTCCTACAATGACTCCGGCCCCGGGCAATTCTCTACCCATGAGAAGGTAGATCAGCCAAAGACCGAGATAAGGCGAGCCTATGAACAACGCCACTCCCAGGTTCCTTAGTATCTCCGTGAAGAGGCTAGTACGCCTTCACCAATCGTCTTCCTTTCCGGAAGTCGTTCCTTCACCGGACGATTGCTCTCCCTGTCCGTATTTTCCCGCTGATGGTTGAGCAGGTGGACCTCCTTTCTGCTTCTGTATAACTAGGAACAGGACAAACAGAACCGTTCCTACGACGAGTATTACGAATAGTACCCAGCAGAGAGTTGAACCTATGAATTCACTGATGCCGGAAGATTCCTCCCATCTATCGGGGTCATCGGGATATGCGTCGTTCCTATCATAGTGACCGTCGTTATCGCTGTCGTACCAGATGTCCTCTTCGAACTGGTAATCCACTGTCACTGATCTATCTACATGCCACGGCGGGCTAGCTTCCCCCCTATCAGTATTATCTATGACGAAGTAATAGGTATCGTGCTGGGAGATGTTTCCCTCTGCCTGCCAGTAGCTGGTACCCTCTCTGCTCAGTTTGGAGATATAATTATACGGGTTGTCGTACTTGAAATCGTTGAAATTCATCTCATCCATCACGTAGATATCCACATTAGGTCCGTCTATCACGTCGACCTCTAAGGATATATGCAATTTCTCCCCCTCTGTAAAAACTATCTCCTTGGACAGGTAATTATCATCGCCTATAGTTCGGACCCTCGCTTGGGTATTCTCAGGGATCACCGTTAAAACAGAAAATGCCAATAACAGTACTAAACAGGCCGTCAATACCTTTTTGAGCATATCTTCGTCACCTCTTAACAGTAATAACAAAAAAATATATAATATTTTGTTTCGAAAGGAAGGCAGGTCTAAAAACGGCATCACCGGGGTAAAACTTTATATCTTCTACGTTCTTAAAATAGACGGGAAAAACGTGAACGAGTCAGAGGAGCTGGATATATCCTTCCAGCCCCCGTTGATGGGGAGGCAGGAGGAGATGAAAACGTTGGAAGATTTTTGGGATGGGGTCCGAGAGTCTGAAGGCTTAACGGTTTTCATATCTGGAGAGGCGGGGATAGGGAAGACTAGATTGGTCGAGGAATTTTTGAACGGGGTGCAGGGTGATGCGCGGATAATAAGGGGGGAGTGTTTATCTGAGAGCCTTCAACCCCTGATGCCTATGAGGGAGGCACTCCGTGACGCCGACCTTTACCATCTGGTCTCCAAGGACCCTCCACCCAAGGTCATCTCTGTATACCTTATAAACAGATCTGGGATACTCGTGCAGAGGGCAGAAAGAGAGGTGAGCGATCTGGATCCAGATATCTTCGCGTCGATGCTGGATGCGGTGGAGAATTTCGTCGGTGATTCTCTCAATATGATGGGGGAAGACCAGGGGAGCGAATTGAATACCATCGGATACGGTGAATATGATATATTGATCCAATCCATGGAAGGGATGTCATTGGCTACGGTCATAGAGGGTATGAGCAATGAGTTCCTGATAAAGGACATGAGAAGGACCCTCTCGGAGGTAGGGGCCCGTTTCGATTCATGGGAAGGAGACATGGAGGAGGCAGAAGAGGTGAAACCAGAATTGGACTGGTTCATTGATTCGGACAAATACGAGGGGGAATATCTCGTCGACGAGCCGAAGTTGAAACAGGAGAACCTGTTCGACAACGTTCTATTGGGTGTCCAAAGAATCGCCCAAGAGGAGCCGGTCATCATCTTCCTAGACGATATACAGTGGGCCGATACCAATACGCTCAATCTGCTGCATTACCTCTCAAGGAACACCAAGGAAAATAGAGTGCTGATACTGGGGACCTATCGACCAGAGGATATTTTTCAGGAGGAAGGGGAAAAGGCACCGCTAAAGAAGGTGAAGCAAAAGATGGGCAGGGAAGACCTCTTCGAAGAGATCCGACTGGAGAGGTTAAAGAAGAAAGATATGGGTGAATTCTTATCAAACAATTTTACAGAGGAACTGAGTGAAAAGATATACCGGGAGAGCGAAGGGAATCCGCTTTTCATGCTGGAGATAGTCCGTAACCTGATAGAGGAGGGCGATGTAAAGAGAGGGGAGATTGGGTTGAAGTTCGACAAGCCCGCCGAGAAGATAAACATATCATCGAAGATAAGGGATCTGGTGAACAGGAGGCTGGGCAGGCTTACAGGTGAACAGAGGGAGATACTCGAGGGGGGCAGTGTACTGGGGGAGGAATTCGAAAGCCGGATCCTCCAAGATATCACGGGTCAAGAAAGGGTAAAACTTCTGAAAGAATTGAACGATATAGAGAGGGAGTACAGCTTGATCGACTCTCTGGAAAAGAAGTACCGGTTCGACCACAGTAAGGTCAGAGAGATACTGTATAACAGTATAAACGAGGAGTTGAGAGAAGAATATCACCGGATAGCCGCTGAGAGTTATGAAAAACACATGGGGGAAGAAGTCGAGAGGATAGCTCACCACTTCTACCATGCTAAGGATAAAAGAGCAGGTGAATACCTTATAAAAACGGCGGAAAGGAAGGAAGAGAGCTATGCGAACGAAGACGCCGTGAGGGATTACACCAGGGCCCTGGAATTTTTAGAGGAGGAGGAAGCTAGGATCGATACACATGTCGCTATAGGGGATATCTTCAACCGTATAAGTGAATACTCTGATGCCCTTGAACATTACAGGAAGGCAGAGAAGATGGAGGAAGACGACGTTAAAAGGGCGAAGATAAAGTGGAAGATGGCCCAGGCCCTGGAGAAGAAGGGGGATTTCGAAAAAGGCCGGGAGATCTGCCACCGTGGATTGGAACTAGTGAAGGATGAGAAGAATATCGAAAGGGCGCGTCTGCTCACCGCTGAGAGTGGGTTCTACAGGACCGAAGGGCAGTACGAGAAGGGGAAAAAAGTATTGGAAAAGGCAAGAGACATAGCCGAGGAGTTGGAGGAAAAGAGGGAGATAGGAGAAATAGATCATTCCTTGGGTACCCTTTACTTCCAGAAAAAAGAATACGAGAAGGCATTGAAACATTTTGAAAGGGCCCTAGAGATAAGGGAGGAGATCGGAGACGAGTTGGGACTCTGTAAGACCCTGAACAACGTGGCCAATGTCCACGACGATATCGGCGAGGTGGAGAAGGCCTTAGAGAACTACAAGGAGGCACTCGAGTTGAGTAAGAAGATGGGAGACAAGTACGATACGGCTACCATCCAGAACAATATCGGGATCATATATTGGGATAGAGGGGAACTCGAGAGGGTCTTGGATCACTTCAATGACAGTCTAGAGATGTTCAAGAAGATCGGCAATCAAAGGGTCATATCCATCCTGGAGAACAATATCGGGAACGTTCATCGAAATAAGGGGGAATTGGATAAAGGTATAGAACACTATAAAAGGAGCCTGAGCACCGCGGAAAAGTTAGACAATCCTCTAGCACAGGTAAATCCGCTCAACGGTATGGGGAGGGTTTTCAAAGAGAGGGGGGAATTGGATAATGCAAGAGAGTATCTCGAAAAAAGTCTGAGATATGCCGAGGAAGGGAACGATAAGGGTATGGTATTGGAGGACAAGCTGGTACTGGCTGAGATCGACGTGATGGAAGGGAGATTGGATCGAGCTATGACTACAGCAGACGAAGTCCTAGAAGTATCGGATGAGAGCGGGATAAGGAAGATGAGGGGCTTAGTTAAAGGGATAAAAGGGATGATTTTCGGACGTCAAGAGCGGTGGGGGGAGGCCTCCCAGCAGTTCGAAGAGGCAAGGAAGGAATTAGATGATATCGGAGATAGAAGGGAGTCGGTCAAAGTCCTTTACGAGAGTGCTCTGATGTATAAGAGGAAAGGGAAAGAGAAGGAAGCAGTGGAGAGACTAGAAAAGGCTAAAGATATGTTCGAGGAGATGGGGATGGAACTGTGGGTGGATAAGACAGAAAAGGCACTGGATCCTCTTCTCAAAGAGTGAAACCTCTGGACCCTAGGAATCCTCTTTGTATTTTTCTATTATCCTCTCTACGGAGGAGGTGATCTCAGGATGATCTTCATTCTCGTACCAGTCCCTGACCTCTTCAGCGAAGGCTAAGACCTGTTCATCTGTCACCGGCTCCTCGAGGATGTATTTATCTATGCCGGCATCCTCTAAGATCTTCTCCCTTTGAGAATGCTCCATATCTCCCTTCTCCGAGGTGAAGGCAAAAAGAACGCTCAGAAGCTTCTTCGATTCGTCGATGGCTCTATTCTGGAGTATCTCCTCTACCGAGGCGACGTGAGAACCGGAGCGGTATAGGACCCGAGAGGCCAGTGATCTGAAGAGCTCCTCCACCTGGTGGCCGGTCTTGGCGGAAGTGAAGAAAAAGTTATCGAAGTAGGGCGAGAGTTCGTCTGTGATATATTCCTCGGTTATCTCCCTCTTATCTAGATCGTCTTTATTGATCGCAAGTATGATCGGGGGTTCCTCGGTGGAAAGGGGTCTATACCTCTCCAACCACTCGTCTACGAGATTATTTACTGTCTCCCGCCTGGTCACGTCTGCCACGGCGATGGCACCGGCGGAACCCCGGAAGGCCGACTGCTGAACGGCGGTGAAATCCTTTTCACCCATGATATCGTAGATGACCAGCTTGACCCTAGCTCCGGTGAGAGGGACTTCCTTCGTGTAAACGTTCGTACCTAATGTCTTAAGATATTCCTCCCCATATACATTCTTCACGTATCTCAAGATGAGTGAGGTCTTTCCGACCGCTGGGTCGCCCAACAGATTGACCTTCTTCTTCACCTCTCGGGAAAAAGTAGCTGGTGCTCCCATTTCTACACTCTCCGCCTGAAGCGTTATCTTGGTCTATATTATTAAAATTTGTGCCGTTAGGATTACTCGATGAAGATGTGATTTTCCGGAAAAGATTTATTATGCTTCAAGTACATTAAAAACAGTGGTGAGTCCCCCATGAAGAAGGTAACTCTATTGATCATCGTCTTTTTTATGATAGCTTCCTTCTCTCCAGTGGTCCAGGGGGATTACGACAAGAAGAACGACGTGTATATCGATGCCGGGGATTCAGTGGACGAGCACCTCTGGGCTTCACAGGAGGATGAGATCCATTTTTTCGTCAATTCCACTGAGCCTGTCTCAGTCTACATTATCGATGATGTGAACTACGATAATATAGAACCTAAGTCTTCCAACTTCAGCAGGGCGGCCTTCACTGCGGACAATATTACATCTTTAGAACATGAATGGAAACAGCCCGACGATAAGGACTATTACTTGATCATAGTGAATTACGGCTCCAAGACAGCGGTGGTAGATTACAGTTATACCGATGTGCTAAGTGGAAAATTGAAGGATAGTTTAGAGGCACTTTCCACACTATGTATCGGTGTCCTCATCGCCTTGGTCTTGATCATTATCGGGATAATCGTGGTCATCGTTCTGCTGATCAGGGAGAGCGGGGAGGACAGTGGACCCCAGCCTCCGCCCCCACCCCCACCTAGATGAGTTTTCTCACCCCTATCGAAGGATTTAATAAGGCGGTTTCTATCACCACAACCATGGGAATCATAGTAGATGAGGAAACGAAAGTGGTGGTCCAGGGTATCACCGGAAGTCAGGGCAAGTTCCACAGCAAGTTCATGAAGGATTACGGGACGGATGTGGTCGCTGGCGTGACTCCCAAGAAAGGCGGCATCGAGGTCGATGGGGTGCTAGTTTACAATACCGTGGAAAGGGCTAGAGAAGAAAGTAGCGCAAACACATCCATAATTTTCGTACCGGCTCCCTTCGCCAAGGACGCTGCCTTCGAAGCCATTATCGCCGGTATGGACCCGGTAGTGATCATCACGGAGAACATACCGGTGAAGGATTCTTCGGAGATCATGAGATTGGCCGAGATCCACGACACGACTGTGATAGGCCCCAACACACCAGGTATAATATCTCCCGGGAAAACGAAGGTGGGTATCATGCCCAACCACATATTCGAGGAAGGCGATGTTGGCCTGGTCTCCAGGAGCGGTACGCTCACATATGAAATCGTCAATACCATGACCCGACGGGGCTACGGTCAGTCTACAGCCTTCGGACTGGGGGGCGATCCAATCGTGGGCATGGACTTCATCGATTCCTTGAAGTTGTATGAGAAGGACCAGGGCACCGATGCCATGATCATGATAGGCGAGATCGGTGGGAGTGCAGAGGAACAGGCCGCTCGATTTATTGAAGAGAACATAAAGAAGCCAGTTATTGGCTACATAGCCGGCAGGAGCGCACCTAAAGGGAAAAGGATGGGGCACGCAGGAGCTATCGTTTCCGAGGGGGGGACAGGTACGGCGGAATCCAAGATAAATGCCTTAGAGAACGCCGGCGTCCCGGTAGCAAAGACGCCCAGCGAGATAGGAGACATCTTGGATGACATCCTTTGAGAAGAGGAAAAAAATTATAACTCGATGTCTTGAATACAAATATCGATGGTGTTAAATTGAAGAAATTCCCGATCTCACTCGCGAAACCTTTCTTGAAGAACCCGTACTTGGCCGGTAAACTGCTCAGGGGCAGTGTCAGGAAGTACGTGACCGCCAATCTAGATAAAAGGAGGAACGACGGGAAGAGCAACGCCCTTTGGCTCCTGAGTATGAGGATAACCGATAAGTGCAACCATCGATGTGCCGTTTGCGGACAGTACGGTGAGGGGGGGTACAACAGGGACGATAATGAGCTTCCGACGGTGAAAGGTAACGTTCCAGTGGAACGCTACAAGGAGATGATAGACAATATCGCACATCTTAAACCGCATATATACATCACCGGCGGTGAACCATTCCTTTATGATGGACTCATGGAGTTCGGGAATTACATAAAAGAAAAGGGATTGAGCATCCAGGTAGTTACCAATGGGGTGAAGCTGGAAGAGAAAGCCGAAGAGATGGTCGAAAACGAGTGGGACATGATCTGCGTCTCTCTGGACGGGCCAGAAGAAGTGCACGACGAGTGCAGAGGAGTGAAAGGTGCTTTCCAGACGATGAAGAAAGGGGTCGAAAAGGTTCAGAGGATAAAGAAGGAGAAGGGCAAAAAGAAGCCCTTGATCTTCTTGCTCACGACCCTTTCAAGCACCAACTACGATTCGCTTGTGGATACCGTTCAGGTGGCTCAGAACCTCGAGCCGGATACATTAGTCATCTACTACTCGTGGTTCACCAGCCAGGAGGTCGGTGAGAAGCACAGCGAGATAATACAGGAAGAGATGGGCGTGGAACCCTTCGCCTGGAAGTCTTATGTGCGTGACAACTCGGACGCTGACTTCGACGCCTTGAAGGAAGAGGTTAAAAAAGTAAAAAATACTGACTGGGATAATCCAGTAGTATTCGTGCCTAATATAAAATTGGATGAGATAGAGACATACTATACGGACCCAACGGATTTCCTGGGTTGGGATAACTGTTTGACCCCTTGGGTGGAGGCCAACATAATGCCCAATGGAGACGTGGTCAACTGCAGGGACTTCCCGGACATACCCATGGGAAACTTGATGGAGGATGAGCTGTTGGACATCTACAACAACGAAAGGTTCAGGGAGTTCAGGAAAGCCTTGGCAAAACAGCCGGACGGCGTTTTTCCCATCTGCTCCAGGTGCTGTGGACTCATGGGCTTTTAAACGGCTCTTTTGCCGTACTCCTTTATAAGCTCTGCAGCATTCATCTCACCCTTCCACTGCTCACATTTTCTCTGGTACAGCTCCGCCTTCCTGGAGGCTTCTTCGGATCGTAAAAGCTCTTTTATCGCACGGTCCAGTTCTTCAGCATCTACGTCGGTGGGATCTATCTCACGGGCAAGGCCCAACCTTTCCATACCTTCGGCGTTAGACTGCTGTTCTGGTTGATTGGGCTGGGGAATGATTATAGCCTTCTTACCGAAGGCGGCTATCTCACTCAGGGTAGAAAGTCCGGCCCTAGAGATGATAAGCTTCGACGCTTCCATCAACGTTTCCCTCTCCTCTATCCATCCATCTATAAGCTTTAGATCGCCTCTC
>JAHENW010000176.1 GCA_018610025.1 Thermoplasmatota archaeon | reverse complement strand
GATAGTAGATTTGTGTTCCTCGCCCTTTTGGTTCTTTCACTCTTACTATTATCCTCTGCACAAACGGCAGTATCTCAGGTGAACGATCCCAGGGTGGATTCCCAGTGGGGTCGGAGGATGGTTCGAGCTGACTTTGCGAAGCGGTTGGATGAGACGGGAGAAGGAGTTGTAGTGGCCGTGTTGGACACAGGTGTAGATTACAATCACCCTGACTTAGAGGAAAACATGTGGGTGAACGAGGACGAGGTACCTGACGACGGCCTGGACAACGATGCTAATGGATATATAGATGACTACCGCGGATATGATTTCGTCAACAATAATCCAGATCCCATGGATACCGACGGTCACGGGACCCATTGTGCCGGGATAATCGGAGCTGCGGCCAACAACTCAGAGGGGATCGCGGGTACAGCACCAGATGTAAAGCTGATGCCGCTCAAGGTGATGGAAGAGAAGGGCGGCAGTATGTTCGATGTATCAAAGGCCATCAGATATGCGAGGGAGAACGGTGCCGATATCATCAGCATGAGCTTCGGAGGCCAGTATTCCCCGATGTCCGCTGCCTTCGAGAAGCAGATGGATGTTGCCTACCAGAACGGGATTGTGCTCACCGCGGCTGCGGGAAATGACGGCAGCTCTACTAAATATTATCCTGCTGCCTACGACTCCGTGATATCGGTCGCTGCAGTGAACGGCGATATGAACCAGGCCTACTACAGTAATCACGGTCCATGGATAGAGCTGGCAGGTCCTGGGGGAGGTAGTGATAAAGCCGTACTATCCACCGTTTTGAATTCAGGCTACGGAAAAAAGATCGGTACTTCAATGGCCACTCCTTTCGTTTCCGCCGTCGCTGCCATCAGGATGTCATACAAACCCGGTCAAGGCCCGGATGCTCTGAGGGATGACCTACATCAGCAGGCCATCGATTTGGGGGACGAAGGTAAAGACGATAAGTACGGATACGGACTGGTGAACGCCTACCGTGCTGCGGGAGGAGTAAAACCAACCATGCCTCAAAACGTTCAGATACAAACAAGTCAGGATAATATCACCCTCCGATGGGATGAGCCCAGGGATGATGGAGGTTCTCCCATACAGTATTATAAAGTATACAGGGGGAAAGAGAAAGATGATCTGGTTCTCCTGACTGAAGTGGATGGCAGTACCAATTATACGGATGTGGAGGTAGAACTGGACACCGAGTATTACTACCAGGTCAGCGCGGTGAATGAGCACGGCGAGGGTTGGAGGTCTGAAAAGGTCAACGGCCAGATCGATGAAAACGGTGGTGAGAGCGGGGAGGGAGAGGAATCCAATGAGACGGGTGCTTCCAATGAAACCGGCGATGGAGGCCTCCCTTTTCTCAGTCCAGTGATGTATTTTTCCGTCGTCGTGATGGTATCCATATGGTATTATTATCGGAAAGGCCCCCGGGACACAACTTGAGAGCACTGTCCAGAATAACAGTGTTCTCTCGATAGTTCGAACGATATACTAAAAGATTTATATAGTAGAAGGTTTATCTTCGCATGACTATATAAGTCTGACATATGCAGACTATAAAAAAACAAGGTGAAAAACATGAAAAAGAAAAGAATATTTAGCGTAGTAGTGATAGTGCTTTTGCTGGTATCAGCGCTTCCGATGCTGATGAACACGGCAACGGCACAATCCGGTGATGTTTATCCAACGGATTCAGAGGGAACACGACAGAGTTGGTTCAGAAGAGGCGACCACAATATCTACTTCACTCTATCATTGAACGACGTTTCGAACCAGGATGTAACCGTTGAACTTCAGGATTGGCAGGGGACTCCACAGGACTCCCGGACCGTCACGGTAGATGATGGCGGTTTCTACAGTAGTTCGGATAACAACGTTTTCTTTGGTACTACTGGTAGAAACACCGGGAAATACTTTTTGAACGTCACGAATCCTGTAGGCGATTATAACAATGCTACAGTCCACATATACTCCAGTACTAACTACCAACAGAACTCCTGGATAAAACCGACTGATGTCGATCATAACGAGAAGAAATTCTTCACGAAAGGCGAAAATGTTTACTCTCAGGCAAAACTCATCGACCAGCACGGTAATGCAGCCCCCGCCGGGATATGGACCGACATGCGGGTGAATTACAGCGGTGAACCAGTGAGCTGGGACTATAATGAATGGACGGATCAAAATGGAGTAGTGAACGGATCCTTTGGAGACTTTTGGGAAACAGGACAATATGAACTGATCATAGAGCACGACGCTAATGAAACGACCATAGCGACCAATACCTTCACGGTAATCTACATGGAGATAAATATATACCCTGACCAAACTTTTTACACCCAAGGGCAGGATATCGAGATCAGTGTACAATCCAATTATCCAGAACCAGTAGATATCTCAATCAATTCGTACTATGACTTTAACACTGGTCCAGCTATCAAAACATGGAGTAATCAGTCCGTCGAAGGCGCATGGAGCAAGGAATACACCCTACCAACTGACCTGTCTGATGGCAGATATATAGTACTGGTCAACGAGTCAGATACTGATCACAATATCGACGACGAAGATTTCATGGTGAAGAAGTATGAACTCGATGCTACAACCGACAAAGATGCATATCTACCCGATGAGACAGTTCATGTCTATTACACGGTCAGTAAGATAGTTGACGGATCAGAAGCTACGGGAATGGACGTAGAGTACAGGGTTAAATATTGGGATGATAATGGCGATCAACAAACATTGAGCAGTTCTGTCTCTGGCGGAAGCTTCAACTACGAGGTTCCTTCCGATATCCGGATGGCCTGGGATATGAAAATCGATATCTGGGCGAACAAGTCAGACCAATATGAAACACACTGGGGTGAATGGAGAGAAGTCAGTGACCTTTCAGCATCCTTCAGTACAGACAGCACTTCTTATCTAACGGGACAAACGGTTTACGTGGATGTATACACCCATGTGGACGGTGCCCCAGTTGAGAATGCTGATTTCACAGTGAGACTCAAGCAGGACGGAGATATGATAGACGGTTATGAATTCAGCGGTCAGACAGATGATACCGGTCAAGCGGTGATGCCAGTTGAGCTTGGACCCGATGTCGACCCCGGACTTTACCAAGTCAATGTTACGGCGGAGAAGAATGGATACTCTGCTTATCCAGCACAACAGCAGATAAATGTGGATGACGAGGTCAAGAACCTCAATGTACTCCTAGACACAGATAAATACAGCTATGCTCCGGGTGAACAAGTTAATGTGAACTACACAGTGACCCAAGCAGGCGATGTGGTCAGCGCAAATGTACAGTATGAAGTTTACAGCGGAAACAAGGTATATTATAAGGACTATGCCTCTGGCGGGAATATACAATTCCTGGTCCCCGACAACTTCAATCCAAATGAATATCTATATCTACAGGTGGACGCCAAACTTGACCAAGAGACTACCGGCAGCAATTTGATACAAATCCCAGTAACAGAGATGGAACTTTTACTTAACGCAGACCAGAACGAATACGTAGCTGGGGATAACATAACATTCAGCTATGAACTCGTCGGTTCTAACTACACTGATTCCATCAAATACAAGATAATGGACGATAACGGAGACATCATGAAGATGGAAAGCCCAATAGGTAACGAGTTCACATACCAGATACCAGATAATCCGGCTTCTTACTATACTGCCAAATTGGAAGTAGTCACCTCAAGTGGTGTACTCTTGACAGAGAGTATCTCTGTCTGGGAGACATCGGAATACAATCTACATGTGGAGATAGTCACAGAATCAGATTACGTCACCGGAGTCTACAAACCCGGACAGAAGATTAAAGTTCGTTATGAAGTGGAACCCCTGGGAGACAAGAAGATACCAGATAAGATGACTATCTCTTGCTACTTCCAGGAAACTGGCGACAGTAAGCAGATACAGACGGACAGCCCAAAGGGCACTTTCACGGTCAATGTGCCGGAAGGACCTGACGGGGACTATATAATGTCTGTAAGTGAATATACTACCGAAACCAGTAACACGGAGGTCGTAGAGGTCGAAGAGAACCCATCTGCCTTGAACATGAAGACGGTCGGAGGATTGTCACTCATGAGCCTACTCGGTCTGATACTACTTCTGTTGATACTCGGAACCGGCGGATACATGCTGTTAAAGGGCGGCAAGCAGCCAACCGGTGCAGCAGCAGAACCCACTGAAGAGCCCACCACCGAATGGGAAGAAGAGAAAGAGTGGGAAGGTCCCGCTGAAGAAGAGGAAACATTCGAGGAAACTGGTGAAGAAGAGACATTCGAGGAAACCGAAGAGACAGGTGAAGAAGAGGAAGTCTGGACCGAGGAAGAGGAAGAGTCCTCTCAGATCGGACCCGACGAAGAGTGGTAAACTCCCTTCAACCCCTTTCTTTCCATTTTTCTATTATATTTTTTGAACTTTCTATCTCAGCACCATAGACATTCTTCATGTATTCCAACGCATCCTCATGTTTCTCTTTTGATATGGCCGCGGTGCAGTCTTCAAGTACCACTATATCGTAGCCTCTGAAGAAGGCCCCTGCTGCGGTGTGCTGAACGCATATATCAGTGCTAACTCCGGTTATTATCAGCTTATCGATATCTCGCTCTAACAATTCTTCTTCCAGTCCCGTATCGTAGAACCCGTCGAAGTGCTGTTTCTCTATCTTCACATCATACAGCCCCTTCAGATCGGAGACTATCTCAGAACCCTCCTCGTCTTCCATTGCGTGCTGACCCCATACCTGCAATTCCTGGTCTCTCTCTCTATGACTATCTTTCAGAAAGAACACGGGCACGTTCCTTTCCCTCCCTTCTTTCAAGAAATGGGCCAGCGGCTCGATTATGTTTTCGGCTCCCTCACTACCGAACTTTCCATAAACGAAATCCTTTATCATATCGACGACCAATACGGCTTCCTTCATGGCTATCGATTGATAATAGGTAGGGATAATATTTAGACTTTTTACGCCCCAACCTTTTTATATTCTGCCCACTCGCTCTTCAACCGATGGTTGAGTTCGAGCAGAAACACTGGACTTTGACCCTGATATCCTTGAGCTGGATGCTCATATTTGTGGGGAGGCTGACCGCTCCCACCCTCCTTGTTCAGATCGAAAGTGATCTAGGAATCACCGACGCCCAGGCCGGCATAGCACTTTCAGCGACGTGGTTCCTAT
>JAHENW010000175.1 GCA_018610025.1 Thermoplasmatota archaeon | reverse complement strand
GTACGTTTTCAAGGTAACTTTAATAAGTGAAAATGGGTTATAAGTGGGTGTTGGAACAAAAAATATTAGCTCTCTAGGTGGAGTAACCAGTACAGCGGTGGAAAAGATGGACGATGACACTATAACGGTCGTATCTGGCCTGCCCCGGTCCGGTACTTCTATGATGATGAACATGCTGGAGAAGGGAGGCATCTTGCCACTTACCGACCAGGAGAGAGGTCCGAACGTCGACAATCCCAAGGGCTACTACGAGTACGAGAGGGTGAAAGACCTACCGGAGGATACGGGATGGCTGGATAAAGCGGAAGGCAAGACCGTCAAGGTACTGGCCGAGCTGGTGAAGCACCTCCCAGACGGCTACGATTACAAGATAATCTTCATGCAGAGACATCTCAAGGAGATTATAGAATCACAGAAGAAGATGCTCGAGAGGAGAGGAGAGGATCCAGAGAAGGTATCCGATGAAGAGCTCATGGCCATGTTCAAGAAGTACAAACAGATGCTGAAGAAGCAGATAGAGGAGAGCCCGAACATGGAAGTTCTCTACGTAAGTTACAACGCTATAATGGAGGATCCAGAGGGAAACGTGGAGAGGGTGAATGAATTCCTCACCGGCGATCTGGACAAGGAGGCCATGCTCTCAGTTATAGACGAGGACCTCTACCGGAACAGGGCAGTCGAATAGGCAAATTCTCTTATACGTCCCTCGATTTTTATTTTTACATGAGGCTGTTACGTGACAAGAAAAGACTCACCCAATTTTTGATCCTCTACCACTCAGCCATCGATCAGCCGAACAAGCTGGCCGACATAGCTTCGGAGCTGGACATGAGCGAGCAGGGCGTTTCCAACTACGTCTTGGACTTGGAGGAGGAAGGATTGATAGATACCCGAGAGGGCCAGTACCATCCGACCTCAGAGGGTATGGAATTGGTGAGGGACGTTCTCTCTGCGCTGGGGGACTTCCTGGACAGTGCCAGCGATAGGATCGATTTCATAGATACCTGCACAGCGATATCAGACGTGGAGATAGAGGAGGGGGACGAGGTCGGCCTCTTCATGAGGGAGGGATTTCTTCATGCCTCCCTCGACGAATCGTCCTCCATGGGCACGGCCCTAACCTCGGCAGAGAAGCGCGAACCGGTATTGGTCGGGGGTCTGCACGGGATAACCGATCTAGAACTGGGAAAGATATATCTCGTGCCCGCAGACGTGGGCGACACCCCTTCAAAAGAGGCTGAAAGAGTAGGCGAAAGATTGTTTTCCATCGATCATGACCTTGTGGCCGTGAAGGGGGAAGCGCAGTACGGATTGATGAACATACTGGGCATGAAGCCAGAAATCCGCTTCGCCCCCATCGAATCCACCATCAGTGCTGCGGAGAAAGGTCTGGACATCTCGCTGCTGGTTTCAGAGAAGAGATTGGATCCAATCTTGGAAAAAATCAGGGACAGGAACAGGGGAAGAGAAGAGGCGTACAGGATAAGATACGAGGTAATCGATTAGTCCATCAGTAAACGATCGGTATCTTCCTTCCACAATCGGGGCATCTTCCGTGGTCCAGGTTCAGTTTTCCCGATGAGAAGTAGGACCGCTTCAAGATGGTAGTGCCGCATTCTGGACATTTCGTATCATTGTCCGCCGGCATGTTGCCTATGTAAACGAAATTGGCCCCTTCTTCTTCCGCCACCCTTCTAGCCTCGTGCATCTTCTCTTTCGATGCGGCGGGCACGTCCCTCATCTCGTGGTCCGGGTGGAACTTTGAGAGGTGGATCACTGTATCCTCTCCGAGTTCATCTACCACCCATCTAACGAACTCAGCTATCTCCTTCTTTTCATCATTGTATCCCGGGATTATCAGGTAGGTGACTTCGACATGGATCCCCAGTTCAACGCCTTTCTCAGCGGTCTCTAGAACCGGCTTCAATCTTCCGCCCACTATCTTCTTGTAGAAACCGTCATGGAACGCCTTTATGTCGATATTCATACCGTCCAGATACTCAGACAACTTCTCCAACGGCTCATTTTCGATATAGCCGTTGGTCACGTAGCAGGTGTACCCACCGTTCGAGTCCTTTATCTTCTTCGAAACGTCGTAGGTGTATTCGTATGCGATGGACGGCTCGTTGTACGTCCAGGCCATACCTGCATAGTTCAGTGCCTTGTCGGCTAGTTCTTGGACGGAGAACTCGTTTAAATAGGGGCTCTCTGGACTGCCGCAGGAAAGGGAAGCGTTCTGGCAGAATTTACAGTTGAGATTGCATCCCATGGTTCCGTATGATAGTACCGTGGTTCCCGGGTGGAAGTGATACAGCGGTTTCTTCTCTATAGGATCCGGAGTCAGGGAAGCCGCCTTTTCGTAGATGAGGGAGTACAAAGTTCCGTCCCTGTTCTCCCTTACGTTACATATACCACGGTCACCCTCTTTTATGGTGCATCGATGTGGGCAGAGATGACAGTGGACCGTGCGGTCTTTTCCCTCGTCCCAGAACATAGCTTCTTTCATCGTATAAATATACGTTCTTTTTTTACTAATATGTTATCATCTGTAGTCATCCTTCGTCGGGGACTCCCACTGCTGAGATAAATCCTTTTTTTCAGCTTTTTTCCCGCCCCCTCTCAAGTAATGCACCGTGATACACATGGCCACGAACATCATCGCGAAGGCGGTGAGGAAAATGCTGATGAAGTTGCCTGCAAGTAATGAAGGTGATAGAAGATCGATCTGGGACATACCCGAGAAAATCCCTCCTCGGAATCCTGTAGCACCTACGGCACTCACCACAATACTACTGACCACGTTTATCACGATCACTATAGCGAACATGGTGAGAGTGAAACCGAACGTTTTCCTCTGAGTTGCGAAGGTTTTACTTGCCTTCATCGAGCCCATTATGCCCTTTGTCTCCAGGACCAGTATAGGGATGGTGAACATCCACCAGTAACAGAACACCAGGGCACCTACACAGCACAAAGCTATCCCTATATCGAGTAGGAAGGTCAACAGTATCCCGGCTCCGAGCAGTATCAATGGTTTCTCTTTGAGAACAGAGAGACCGTCCAGGAGTGATACACGTTCTCCCTTGAATCCTCTATGAGCCATCTTCACTATCCCGCCGAGGAAAAACATCTGTATCACTGTTCTAAAGAACATGACCGGGATCATCAAGGAGTATATTGAGATCATCTGCTCATAGATCTCCGTAAAATCCTGAGTGGTGCCTAAACCTCCCATCATCTTACTCGTCTGCCAGAGGTAAATTAGCTGTATAGCGAAGATCACCAGCGCGGGGACCAATATGTATAATAAAAACGGCCTTAGGTTCCGTTTTAATATTTCAAAAGAAATAGAGATAGACCCTTCGGCATCGGTCCCCCTCCTATTGGGATATCCTGGGAGCATGTTTCCTATGAAGTATCCACATTGAGGGCACCTCCCGGCCTCCAACTCCTCTTCCTCTACAGACCTATCACACCTTGGACAGATTGGCACTCGATCACCTTTAAGAGGTAAGTGAAGTATTTTTTAAATAGTTTTTTCTATGAAAAAAATCATCACACCTTCACATCCCATACCACATGGTAAACATGGGGGGCGAAGGATTTGATCATCTTCTTCTTTTTGACCTCAAAATCAGAGATGTGTTGCTCGAGCTCTTTTCTCAGGCCTTCAGGATATGACTCGTCATCTACATTCCGGTGGTAGTGGATGGTCCCTTGGTTCCCCAGCAGCTCTAAAGTCTTCGGTAAAAACTTCCAAGTGTCTTTCAGATATCCCATGACAACCCTGTCCGCGCACTCTTCATTCAAAGAGAAGTCGCGGTTGTCCCCGAGCCATGGTTCCACGATGTTTGTCACACCGTTCTCCTCAACATTTTTCTCCAGATATTCAAAAGCCGTAGGATTGATCTCCAGTGCGTAAATTTTTTCTGGCTCCCCGTGCACGGCCATGGGAAGGGTGAAGTACCCTATACCGGCGAACATGTCCACAATCGTTTCGCCTTTCTTAACAACACCCCCCATCCTGATCCTTTCGTCGATATTTCCACTGGAGAACATGGTTTCAGTCACGTCGAGGTGGTACTTCACGCCGTTCTCCAGATGAACGGTCTCCGTCTCATCATCGTAGATCAATTCCACCTCCGGCTCCCTGGTTATCTTCCTGATATCCCCCTGTATCAGCACGGATTTGGCGTTTAGCACGTCGGCGTACGCCTTTCCCACCTTTTCTCTCACATCATAGAGCTCGTCAGGCAGCTTTATTAGCACTATCTCCCCGACCTTTTCCCAGCGGTCAGGGAGCAGCTGGACTTTCTTCTCATCCAAATCGACCTTTTCTTTTATCTTCTGATAAGGGGTGCTCTTCCTCTCTCTTTTCCTCAGATCCCCGCTGAGGTCATCCCCGCCGCTCTTGACAGGTATGAGCAGTTCATCTCCTCTGCTCTCGATTCTTCTTTCGGAATCCAGCTCACCCTCGTCTTTTAACCTGGCCAAAACCTCTTCTCCCTTGGACTTGGGGATCCTGACTACTGGCTCTTCTTCTTCCATCCTTTTACCTACTTCCGATTACTCACATAAGTATTTTATACCCATTATAGACTTTTCATGGTAGATGAAGCTCAAGATAGGTGCGTTGTTCTGCCTGATCATCCTCTCCACCGCCCTTTTATTCACTCCTGGGACAGACGCACAGCCCACCGTGGTCTCGGACCCGGGCAAGGCCAACAAACTGCTCAGTGATTTCGAGACTCCCATAATAAGGCCCGGGAACCAAGGTGTACTGGAACTGAACTTGACCAACGAATACGAGGAACAGCTCACACAGATAAGGTTCACGGTGGACCTCTACCGGTACGCCGACCTGGATCTGGAGAAAAATATAACTAAAGTGAGTAGACCGCCGGTCTTCGACACATCTGGCGAGACCAGTTACACCCACACGCTGAGTACTCTCCCGAGCAACGATACGTATCCCATGGAATACACCATAAAGACCGATAAAAAGACGGAGGAGGGCGTCTATTTCGTGCGCTTCAAGATGGAGTTCGATTACGGTCCCACTGAGAATGATACGGTGATCCACAGTCTTATGAAATCCAAGGGATACTTTACTGATTCCCAGTGGGAGAACGCCACCAAGAGACCGGGCCAATCCGACGAGCCCTATTACGCCGGCAGTATCAACATCACCTATCTGAACGTAGACGGCATACTCCCTGACAGCAGTTTCAGCGTGAAAACTCCCATCCCCCAGTGGCCCAGGTACGCGCTTGCCGCCGCCGCGGCCTTCTTCGGTATAATGGCAGTTATGCTCTACATGCAGGAGGAGTACAACTCCTTCCCGTGGTTAGAAGATATTCTTAATTACTGGTCCAGCAAATTTAAGCAGTTTAGGCGCCGTCTTAAGCACCGGCTTGGCAAGCCTTGAAGGATAGTCTAGGTCACCTCTTTCTTCTATTATCCTCTTGATCTTCGGCTCGGTCATAGCTTCGATCAGGTTATCAAGGTCGGAATCACTGAAATCTCTAAATATCTTCCTCATCCACATACCCTTGCCGATCTCCTTCCCGACGTCTTTAGACCACCTATTGTGATACTCCTTCAACCGTTTTTCCGACACATCCTCTTCTTTCAAAGCATTCACGAGCACATCGGCGCAGTGTTCAGCTGATTTCAATCCCGTGTAAAGACCACCGCCGGAGAGAGGTTTGACCTGGCAGGCGGCGTCGCCAACCAGAACAAGACCGTCTTTCACGCTCTTCTTCATCCTGCCAAGGGGTATCGTTCCTGCCTGGATGCCCATGACCTTGTTTTCCTTTCCCAACCTCTTCAGCAGCCTTTGTAACTTCTCGTAAGAGCCGCTGCTGGATGCCAGCCCGACCACACTGCCGGAAACGTATGGTACCTCCCAGCCGAAGAAGTCCGGTGCCACGTCACCACCCAAAAAAATCTGCACGCCGTTGGCGCTCGAAGGAACAACGGCCTGTATGCCCGGTAAGAGTTCCTGTGGACCCGGCAGTCCCGCCTTCTTTCTCACAACGGATGACGGTCCGTCGGCGCCGACGATAACTGACGCTTCTATCTTATTCTTTCTTCCTTCCTTTCTATACTCCACCCTCCTGTTCTCATCCCCGCCCACATCGACTACTTTAGCACCCACTTCGATCTCTGCTCCGGCGTTAATGGCCTTTTTTGCCATCTCCCTGTCGAATCCTCCTCTATCGATTATGCAGGCCTTCTCACTCATCGCCTCGATCTTAAGAGAAGGACCGTTGGGCGGATGTATCGTTGCACTGTTCTCCCTGCTGACAACTTTGTCAGTCCCACTCATCTGAACGACCCGCGGACTGACCAGTCCCGCACACTGCACCGGCCTCCCTACCTTCATATCTTCTTCTAAAACGATGGTGCGAAAGCCGGCTTCCGCCGTGCGTTCGGCAACGAAGAGCCCTATGGGGCCTCCACCAACGACTACCACATCGT
>JAHENW010000174.1 GCA_018610025.1 Thermoplasmatota archaeon | reverse complement strand
TCAGTCCTCCATCTGCTTCTTCATCTTCCAGAGGGCGTTCATGGCCTCCATGGGCGTCATGTTCTCCACGTCCATGTCTTTCAGTTCTTCCACAACGGGATGTGATTCCTCGGTGGTCTCACCTTCTGGGTCGAACACCACCTGGGTGAACCTGGGACCGTCCCTCTTCTCCATCTCGATGGTGTGGTCCTCCTCGATCTGGTTGAGCACATCACTGGCCCTTTTCACCACGGGCTCGGGCACCCCGGCTAAAGATGCCACGTGCACGCCGTAGCTCTCGTCGGTGCTCCCTTCCCTCACCTTTCTTAAAAAGGTGATATCTCCCTCGCTCTCCTTCACAGACACATGCATGTTCTTAACCCCTTCCAACGAATCGGCCAGCTCGGTTATCTCGTGGTAGTGGGTGGCGAACAAGGTTTTGGCCTCTATCTCCCTGTCGATGTACTCGGTAACCGCCCAAGCGATGCTCAGGCCGTCGAAGGTACTGGTCCCACTGCCTATCTCATCCAGCAGGATAAGGCTGTTCTCAGAGGCGTTGTGGAGTATGTTGGCCAGCTCCACCATCTCCACCATGAATGTGGACTGTCCCTTCGTGAGTGCATCCAGCGCTCCCACGCGTGTGAATATCCTATCCACCACGCCAACGTGCGCACTTTCAGCGGGAACGAAGCTGCCCACCTGTGCCATTAAGGTGATAAGTGCTATCTGCCTCATGTACGTGGACTTACCGGACATGTTGGGCCCGGTGATTATCAGGTAGCGGTTGTTCCTGTTATCCATCATGGCGTCGTTGGGCACGAATTTTTCTTCTATAGTCCGCTCGACCACCGGATGCCTACCCTCCTTCACCTCTACTCTTCCGTCCTCGGCAACTTCAGGTCGGTTGTAATCGTTCCTGACGGCGATCTCCGCAAGGTTGGTTAAAACGTCTAAAGCGGCGATGGTCTCGGCGGTACCTTGAAACCTTTTGGATCTTTCAGATATACTCTCCCGCAGCTCCTTAAATATCTCGTACTCTAGGGCCTCCATCTTCTCCTCTGCACTGAGTATCTCCTCCTCCTTCTCCTTCAATTCTTCGATATAATACCTTTCGCTGTTCTTGAGGGTCTGCTTTCTCGCATAACGTTCCGGTACCTTGTCCGTCTGGCTCTTCGGAACCTCCAGATAATAGCCGTGGACCTTGTTGTAGCCGACCTTGAGTTTCTCGATATCTGTTTTCTCTCTTTCTTCATCCTCCAGCGAGTTTATCCACTCCTTTCCCTCTCTTGTCCTTTCCTTCAACTCGTCCAACCGCTGGGCGTAGCCCTCCTTTATTATCCCTCCCTCCTTAATCGTCGTTGGCGGATCATCCACTATGGCTTCCTCTATCTTTTTTCTAGAATCAGAGAGGATGTCCAGGTCTTCCCTCAGGGATCGCAGTAGATTCGACTCTGTGTCATTCAGCAGTTCCTTCAACTCGGGAAGCTTTTCTAGAACCTGTTTTATAGAGAGTAGATCACGCGCGTTGGCGTTCCCGTAGACCACCCGGCTCATCAGCCTCTCCATGTCGGGGATGCCGTCCATGGTCTCCCTTATATCGTCTCGAAGAAAGAGATCTTCAGTCAGCTCATCCACAGCCTCCAGGCGTTCTTCTATCCTATCCACCTTCAAAAGTGGCTGCTGCAGCCAATTCCTCAGTCTCCTCTTCCCCATGGCGGTCACGGTGTCGTCAAGCACGTTCAACAGCGTGCCCTTCTTCCCGCCCTCTCTGAGATTCTTGAATATCTCAAGGTTTTTGAGGGTCGTAGCGTCCAGGGTCATGTAGTCGTCGCTGGAGTAATACCTCAACCTCTGGACGTGGTCCATGGTCCTCTTCTGAGTCTCTTCAAGGTAATCCAAAGCGGCACCGGTGGCCTTCACCGCCCCTTTCTTCCCCTTCAAACCGAAGGGTTCCAGCGAATCGGTATTGAAGTGTTCCAACAACCTTTCTTTAGCAGTGGGGTATCGGAAGGAATCCGTTCTGTGGGAGTGGATCATCATCTCCTGTTCCTGCTCCAGTTTCTCTGTAAACTCCTCATCTTTCGCTCTTCCCGGCGGTAATATGCATTCCTTGGGCTCGTACCTTATGACTTCGGAGAGCATGTCTCCCTCCTCTTCCACCTGGGTAACGTAGAAATCACCGGTGGAGATATCGACCACCGCGACGCCGTACTCCTCCTTCCCCGTTACACACATCAAAAAATTGTTGCCGCTTCCTTCTAGTATATTCTCGTCTATCACGGTACCGGGGGTGACGACTCTGACCACTTCCCTGTCCACCAACCCCGTGGTCTCGCTGGGATCCTGCACCTGCTCGGCTATGGCTACGGTATACCCCTTTTTTATCAAACGCTGCAGGTATGACTCTACGGAGTGAAACGGTACACCTGCCATGGGTATCGGATCGTCCTTGTCCTTGTCCCTGCTGGTGAGTGCTATATCGAGTTCAGAAGCAGCCGTCTTGGCATCCTCACCGAACATCTCGTAGAAGTCCCCCATCCTGAAGAAGACGATAGAGTCCTTATGCTGGTGCTTGATGTCGTAGTACTGCTCCATCATGGGGGTGAGGTCTTCACTCATGGTTGTTTCCTCTTACTCTATATCTCCATTTCCAGACATTGTTAGATCAATTATAAACCTTTTGAGATTGGCGGGAGAACCCGTTTAGAGCGAAAGTATTAAATGAAAAAGCTGTACTTTTTTAAATAAGATGACGCCAACACAGTTACTGATAACCTCTGTGGGCATATTGATCGGGCTCTCTGCCATCATCCTAATGTATCTCGAAAGGAGCAAGGGGGAAAGGATAAAGAGAGCGAAAGAAGAGAGCGGGCTATCCGAGAGGAACGACGCTTTTAACAGAGTAAAGAGTACCCAGAGCATCGTCAATGTGATGAAGAGACAGGGGAAGGACACCTCTTCCGCAGAAGCGACGTTGGAACGGGCGGAGATGGCTATGGATAATGATAATTTTACCGAGGCTAAGAACCTGGCCGACGAGGCAAAGAGTAAACTGGATTCAGCTAGGGCGGCCGGTCAGAGTAAGGGAAGTTCCAGTTCTAGAGAGAAGAAGGTCTTAACGAAGAAGAGCGACGGCGAGGAGAAGGAAACCACTGAGGAAAAGAAGAGCACAGAAAAAGGTCTCAAGAAGGGTTACACCGTCGACGAGCTAGAGGAACTAGAGATGGAAAGGGATGAAAGAGGTAAAGAGATGAAATCAAAATTCGAGGAACAGAGGGAGAGGGTAGAGAGTCTTCCGGAGAACTATCTGCAGGCGAAATTCGAGTTGAAGGTCGCCAGGGAGATGATGGATGACGAGGGCGGAGGGGCCGAGGCCCAAGAGTTACTAGAAAGGGCTGAAGAGATGTTCGATTCGGAGGATTACACGCAGGCACTCAAATTCGCCGTGAGATGTAAAAAAGCCATCGATGAGGAAGAAGCTGGACTTCTTGCAGGCCAAAGGATAGACAAGGGTGGTGAAGAACCAGATGTACCGGACGAAGTGATGGAGGAGTTAGAGGCCTTGGAAGAGGGAGAAGAGACAGGGATGAAGGTGGAGAAAGAGGTAGAGATGGTGGAAGAAAAAGGACCAGGGAGAGCTGAGGTCGGGGAGGAGAAGAAAGAGACATCCACCGGGAGGGTATCTACCACTGAGACAGCGCCCTCGAAGGAGAGAGAGACTACAGAAGGATTGGTTGAAGAATTGGTCTGTCCAGATTGTGGTTATGTGGGCGAAGAAGGAGATAGATTCTGCCCCAAGTGCGGAGCCGAGTTAGAGGTGGAGATATCCTGTCCTTCCTGCGGAGAACCGGTAGATGAAGACGATAATTTCTGCCCGAAATGCGGGGAACAGCTCGGGGCGATAGTTTACGAGTGTCCCAACTGCGGCCATGAGTTAGAAGAGGAGGTTCAATTCTGCCCCAAGTGTGGGGTAGAGTTCGAATGACGTAAGACTTATCCACCCTCGATAGACTCTATTATATCGTTCTCTATCAGATATTCCGTAAGCTCCGCTATCTGTTCTGGAGTGAGCGTCTCTACCCTCCTCTCACCGTATGGAACATCTTCTATCTCAACATCGAAACCGGTCTCTATACTGTTCTTGATCTTCTTCCTCCTGTAGTTGAAGAGTTCTTTCACCACAGAGGCAAATGTTTTTGGATAATGGAGGTCAAATTCAGGCTCAGTGGGTGTCAATCTGATCACGGTGGCATCCACATTGGGTGGAGGATAGAACTGATTCCTGGAGATATCGAACAAACATTCTACTTCGGCCAGTGTCGATACCATCACCGATAACCGGCAGTAACCCTCTTCTCCTACACTGGCCCTCATCCTGTCCGCGAACTGCTTCTGATAGGTGAGTATCCCCAAATCGAAATCGTGTTCAAGCAATTTGAAGGTCACTGGAGATGATATACTGAAGGGAAGATTAGATACCACCTTGTCGAAATCAGGGATGTCTATATCCAGGACATCTCCTTCGATGATCTGAAAATCGTAGTCCTTATACCTACCTGCTAAGTAACCAACAAGCTTCTCGTCTTTCTCCACCGCGATGGTCTTTCCAGCGACTTCCACGATTTCATCGGTGAGGGTTCCGAGACCCGGGCCTATCTCCAGCACCGTATCTTCTTCCTTCACATCAGCCGCATTCACTTCTCTCTCAGCGATGGATTCATCCTTCAAAAAATTTTGACCCAAACTGCGAGTGGGCGTGATTCCGATCTTCTTCAACCGGGTCTGCAATTTCTCTTTCACGTGCTCTTAAAGGGATATCTCCTCGGTCTCCCCGGGTTCGAGTATCATCACTTCAGTAGAGGTCGTCTTCTCTACCTTTTTCTTGAACTCATCCGCACTGCTATTCTGTATTTCAAAGGTCCCGTAATGCATGGGGATGACGAGCTCGGGATCGAGCCATTCCACGGCCTTTCGGGCCTGTTCTACATCCATGGTGAACCTGCCTCCTATGGGTAAGAGGGCGATCTCAGGTCCCCACATATCTCCCATCCATCTCATATCGGAGAAAAGCATGGTATCTCCAGAATGATATACAGTGTGCTCCATATCGATGATATAACCGGCAGCTACTCCTCCTTCATGTTCAAAATTGTCCATCTCTATCCCGGAGGAATGGAGAGCATAGACCATCCTGATATCACGACCGTCGAATTCCACGTAGCCTCCCATGTTCAACTCCTCGGTGACCAGACCCTGTTTTTCAAGATATCTACCTATCTCATGAATCGCTAAAATGGGTACGCCTGTCCTTCTCCCTATCGAGGGTGCATCGGCCAGATGATCTGAATGTCCATGAGTGATGGCGATGACATCGGGGTCGATATTGGCCGAGGAGATCGGGCATTCGGGATTATCGTCCATAAATGGGTCTACCAATATCTTAAAACCGTCGTCCAGGAGGAACGCCGAATGACCATACCATGTTACCTCCATGCTCTCATCACCTATGTTGGCTATTCAACTCATCGATTATAACTCTTATTACTATAATCTTCTTCGTTCTATGGAATATCCGTAAAACTCCACGAACACTGAATGATCACACGGACAGATTATTTGATGTTATCGTATAGGTGCGACTTCAACTGGGAACTACAGCCCTATTCCATCGAGATATTTTCCATCACTACAACGTCCCTGACGGCTGTCATCCCTTCAAAAGGAAGTACAAGTCTCCCTTCCGCATCGGTATCGAACAGCTGGGGCTCGATCTCGTCTGCAGGGGTCACCAATACATGCTTCATATCCCCTGTATCCGTATCTACCACGAAGTTGTCGATCATCCCTAATATCTGTCCGTCGTTCGTCATCACCGTTTTTCCTCTCATCTCAGTAACGAACTTCTTCATCGATTAGACCTCCATTATATTCCAATTTATCTTCTATGAACCTTAATATAGGGACCTTATTTACATTTATCTGTATAAGGTAACCCCATTATAATCTTTCTTCTTACGTACGGTCTTCTCCATCTCCTTTTCCATCTCGTCGTACATCTCCATTATATCCTCGTCCACGGAAGGAGTTACGTTCTCAAGGGCCTCCTCGAAGTGCTTCAACTGCACCTCTTCTCCCTCATCCTTCATGGCTATCAGCCCGGCTTCCCTGCAGAGCGATTCGATGTCCGCGCCGACGAAGGACTCGGTCTTTTCCACTATGCTATCGATGTCTAAATCGTCCTCCAGGGGCATACCCTCGGTATGGACCTCGAATATCTCTTTTCTTGCCTCCTTGTTAGGTATCGAGACCGGCAGCATCAGGTCGAACCTCCCGGCTCTCAGGAGTGCCGGGTCTATCCTGTCGGGCCTGTTGCTGGCTGCCAGGACCATGATCCCGGTCATGGACTCTAGGCCGTCTAGGCTTGTGAGCAATTGATTCACCATCCTGTCGGTGACCCCTTCTCTGTTACCACTGCTACGCTCAGGGGCTATCGAATCCAGTTCGTCCAGGAAGACGATAGACGGTGCGGTCTGACGTGCCTTCTTGAATATCTCGCGGATGGCCTTCTCGCTCTCTCCCACCCATTTGGACAATATCTCCGGTCCTTTTATGGATATGAAATTGGCGTCGCTCTCGTTGGCGATGGCCTTGGCAAGGAGTGTTTTACCGGTACCCGGCGGGCCGTAGAGAAGGATGCCCTGTGGTGGTTTTATACCCATCTTTTCAAAGGATTCAGGCTCGGATATGGGGCGCTCAACGGCATCTTCCAGTTTCTCTTTTATGTCATGAAGTCCCCCGATGTCGTCCCACGAGACCTGCGGCATCTCCACTAACACTTCCCTGAGGCTGCTGGGCTCTATCTCCCTCAGGGCTTTCATGAAATCCTCGTCATTGACCTCCACCTCTTCCAGGACCTTCCTGGGTATCGGCTCCTCTAGATCGAACTGTGGAAGGTATCTCCTGAGTGCCCTCATGGCACTTTCCTTTGCTAGCGATTCGAGGTCAGCGCCGGCGAACCCGTAGGTCATGCTGGCGAAACGTTCCAACTCCACGTCATCGGAGAGCGGCATCCCGCGGGTGTGTATCTGGAGTATCTCCTTCCTGCCGTCCCTATCGGGCAGTCCTATCTCTATCTCCCTGTCGAATCTCCCGGGTCTGCGCAGGGCGGCGTCGACGGCCCCTACCCGGTTGGTGGCCGCTATAACTATGGTTTCGCCCCGATTGGCCAGGCCGTCCATCAGGGTGAGCAGCTGTGCCACGACCCTTCGCTCCACTTCTCCCTTCACATCATCTCTCTTGGGAGCTATGGAGTCC
>JAHENW010000173.1 GCA_018610025.1 Thermoplasmatota archaeon | reverse complement strand
GGCGTGGACGAGGCCTTCGAGACGGTCAGGAACGCCTACTGTTTCCATGATCTGGAAAGGGAGGATTTTATGAAAGTCCTTGATTACCTGGGCGGGGGAGAGTTCGAGAACGTTTATCCAAAGATATGGTACAACGAAGAGCAGGAGGTCTTCGGGAAGAGGGGCGGAGTCCAGATGATCTACTATCTGAACATAGGTACCATCCCTTCAGATTCCAGTTACCGTGTTTATTCTGACAAAGGCGTACCCCTTGGAAAATTATCAGAAAAATTCGTCGAGAGGCTATCCCAGGGTGACGTCTTCGTACTGGGCAGCCAATCGTACCAGTTCCAGCACACCAAGGGCACAAGGGTTTTCGTCGAGGACGCCTCCGGCAAGAAACCCACTGTACCCAGCTGGACCGGCGAGATGCTGCCCAGGAGCTTCGACCTTTCCGTAGCGATAGGGGGTTTCAGGAGGAGATTAGCGGGGAAGATAGAAGGGAACGAAGACGCGGTAGAGTGGCTCATGGACAATTATCGTATAGACAAGGGCTCGGCACAGAGCATAGTGAGCTATGCCAAAGAGCAGCTGGGAGTGGTCGAAGAGCTTCCCACCGACAAGAAGATGGTGCTGGAGGGCTACGTTGACCAGAACAACCGGTACAATATAATCTTCCACGCCTGCTTCGGCCGGAAGGTCAATGACGCCCTCTCTCGGGCATACGCTTACAGGATATCAAAGCGCTTCAACTGCAGTGCAAAGGTGTCCGTAACCGACGATAACTTCATGATATCGACCAGCAAGAAGATACCCTTGGATAAAGTGGAAAGGCTGCTGACCTCGGAGAATATAGAGCGCTCCCTGAAGAGGGGTGTCAGGAACACGGAGATGTTCAAGCAGCGCTTCCGCCACTGTGCCACTAGAGCCCTGATGATCTTACGGAATTACAAAGGGAACGACATCTCAGTATCCAAGCAGAAGATACGTTCTCAGAAGATATTGGATAAGCTTCACGAGATGGAGAACTACCCTATCATAAAGGAGACCTATAACGAGATATTGTACCAGGTCATGGACCTGAAGCATGCCACAGAAGTACTGGAATGGATGGAGAAGGGACAGATGGAGATAGAGACCGTAGATTACTCCGAGACACCATCGCCCTTCTCCCACAACGTGGTCATGGTGGGCATATCAGACGTCATAATGATGGAGGACAGGAGCTCCCTGCTCCGTCAGTTCCACCAGAAGGTACTCGAACAGGTCATACCGGAGGAGGAGATAGAGAAGTTCAAGTTCGAAAGGGAAGTGGTGGAGGAACACTACAGGGAGAAGAAGCCGGAGTTCTCTGATAAGGACGAGATGCTCGGGGTCATCGGTGAACTGGAGCCGGTCTACGTCTTCCGGCAGAAGGGTAACAACGTCTACATCTACACGGACAGCCCCTTCGACGAGGTCAGGCATTGGGGGAAAGAACTGCTGAACGAGGAGAAGATACAGTCCATATGGGTGGACTCGGCCATGTGGGTGACTTCGGAGGATCTGGAGCTTTATCTTTCGGCCATGGACCAGGGTGAACAACCCCATGGAAGCGCTCCTGTGATAGATGTCCTGGATGAACCCAAGACCAAGAAGGAGCTATACGACGAAACGGACCTCAAACTCAGGGAGATAGACAACATCATCCGGGAACTGGAGAGGAAGAGGCTGGTCAACAGGCAGGGCATCACTGAAGAGGGCGATTACCGATACGGCCTTTTGCCTAAGGTGGAGGTGAATTTGGAGGGCGTTGAGGAGGTGCTGATGGATCATCTTGAGCACGAGGCTCCCCGGGGTTTAGAAGAGATAGCCTACGGCCTTTCGCTCCCCGACGACAGGACCCAGAAGGCCTTGAACAATCTGGTGGAACGGGGTGAAGTAGTATCCGGCAAACTGGTGGTAGGTGAAGGGAGCCAGTATATGTTGAAGGAGGACTATCACAGCCTGAGATTCCCGAGTGGAGAGCATATATCCGAGAACAAGATATCCGAATACCTGGCAGAGAAGCACTTTGGCCCTGTGGACTCCATCGAGGATTACTTCGACCGCTTCCTGGTTGCCAGCAGGCCCTTTGAGGTCTACCATCGAGTGGACGATTTTTCCCTCAAGGAGTGGGAACAGAAGAGGGAGGACGGAGATATCCTGGAGGGTAGGTTCCTGAATGGAAGAGTCCGCTACATAAAGAGCGAGGACCTGCCCATATTCGTCGGAGCATACCGCAGAGAGGAGTTGGATGAAAGGGAAGAAAAGATTCTGAACCTTATAAAGACAAGAGAGGCTAATACCCTCAGGAAGATAAAAAAGAAGAGCGAGGTGCCCAATGACGAGGTGAAGGAGATAGTGAACAAGCTGGACAAGAACCTTTACGTGGCTAGGGAATACACCGGACAGGAGGGCTGGTCGTCCACCAATTATTATCGATATGTTGGGGTGGAACCCGCCGATAGAGAAGAGGCCCAGAGGACGGTCCTCAAGAGATTTTTGAGAGCTAGCGGTCCCATCTCGGTCTCTGACCTCCGCTACCAGACGGGTTTCAAACGGAGGAAGATCGAGAACATGATATCCGACCTAGTGAGAAAAGGGGAGGTGAGCAAGGTGAAGGTCGGCGACTCCCAGCGTGAGGTCTATCTACCGGCGGACGAGATGAAAACTCTGAAGAGTGCCGAGGGCGATGAGGTCAGCGAACTACGGATACTGTCCAGGAAGGATCCATATACCAGACAGATGTGGGCCGAGATATATTCACGCTACGGTGATGACTGGATATTCCCTATAATAAAGGACGGGAAGGTCATCGGCGGCGTCGAAAAATGGAAGATGAGCGGCTGTATCGAGGTACGTCACCTTGACCTGGAGGATACGGACCACTTCCATGAGTTGATGGAGTCCCTGGACGAGATGATGGATTTCCATCGTTTACAGGGTTATGACATCCTCCGCATCAAGCACTTCCAGGGGACCGAGGTGTACCGTCTAGATGAGGAGACATTGGACGACTTTGAAGAACACGGCTATGTGCTCATCCACGATTACCTGGTCAAAGGGAACCTGATCGAGAAGAGCTATCCGGGATCAAAACTCAAGGAGTTCATGCTTTATCGACAGAGATTGGGAAACGAGAGGTACGCAGATGTGGAGGAAGCCATGGAGGAGATGAAGGGGACAAGGTCAGACTTTGAACTCAAACCCCGGGTGGACGATTTCTATTCACTTGATTGGCTTTACAAGAGGGACGAAGTCCTTTCGGCAAAGATGCTCCCACCGTATCTGATGTACGCCTTCCCGGAGCATATCGCCGTCTATAAGGAGGCCAAAGGGGTCGAGCTAGACCAGGAGATGGAGGATGTTCTCGAGGTGGTAAGGGACAAAGAACCGGTTCCTAGAAAGACCATCTATCATCTTTCCCCTTACAGTAAACTCAGAACGAAACAGGCTCTAGACGACCTGTACGAGGGGCTGCACCTCATCAGGGACCACAGGAACAGGTACGTATCTACGCCGGAGAGCGAGATGGAAAGGGAAGAGGCCAAGAAGGAAGTGGTCAAGTGGATATTTGAAAATTTCGGGGTGTTCACGGCCGAGAAGCTTTCCTCTTATCTCGGAGCCGACTTCAAGATGTCCGATCTGAGAGATATCCTGGCCGATCTGGTCGACTCGGGCTTCCTGGTTAAAGGTCTCTTGAATCGGGGGGATGATATGGTCTACTGGATGCTCTCCGAAGGTATTGAGAAGATAGAAGAGATAGACATCGACAGGGAGATCGTGGTCTCGAAAAAGGACCGATTGAACCTGTACCTCCGAGAGGAGTTGAAAGAAAAGTTTGACCTTGGGGCGGCACTGATCGTTCTCGACGGCCCCGAGATAGTGGCAGCCTTCAAGGCCAAGATAACCGACGGGATGGTGAAGATAAAAGAATACGAGGGGGATGAAAAATACAGGAAGGTGATCAAGGACTGGGCTCACGAGCACAACCTCGGGCTGGAAGGGAAGGAGAAGGAAAAGAAGGTCTCGGATTACGAGATAAGAAAGTGGTATGAACGAACCAGGGGTTTATAAAAAAAGGAAAGGGTTTTATTCTTTGTTCTTCACACTGGATGACTCGTGGACCTTCAGCTCTTCTGCTTTGACCGTATCTATCTTGCAGTCGGGGCCTATCTTGACCTTGTCTCCTTCCACCTTCTGCGCCTTCGTGTTCTCTAGGTAGATCTGGTCTCCTTTTATGGTTCCCACCGACAGGTTTCCACCTCTTCCGAAGAAAGAGAATAGACCGGAACCAGTACTCTCCACCAGCACGTCTCCACCGATGATATTTTTTACGGAGCAAGAAGAACCGACATTCAGCTCTATCTCGTCGCCAGATAGGTCGCCTTCTATCTTGAAATTCCCGCTAGCCTTGAATTTCTTCAACGTTATGTCCTTTTTAGCCTTCAAGGAACCGGACACGTCCAAGGACTTGGCCTTGACCTTTTCTAAGAACTTGGTGGAACCGCTGGAGTCTATATG
>JAHENW010000172.1 GCA_018610025.1 Thermoplasmatota archaeon | reverse complement strand
GTGACAACGTATCGGAGATGTTCTTGGGATAGTGTGCTCCACCGGCCAAGTATACCCCTTCGGAAGGGAATTCCAAGGGCCTCAGCTTTGCATGTGCTTCCATATAGAAGCCCGCCGGGTCGGATGAGAGTTTGAGCATCTTCTGCAGTTCGTTCACGGTCTCATCCCCTTCCAACTGCATAGCCATGACCACGTAATCGGAATCCAGTTCGACATCCTCGTCCAGCAGGTTATCGTGCACGTTCACGTGCAGTTTTCCGTTCTTGGGCGTGACCTCCGGTTTGTTTTCCGTTGAATACCGGAGGAATATGACGCCGTCCTCTCCCTCAACGTCCATGTAGTACTCCTCTTCCTTTTTACCGAAGACCCTCATGTCCTTGTAAAGGATGTAAACGTCCGAATCGGGATATTTTTCTTTTATCGCCTTGGCGTTCTTCAGCGAGTTACCGCAACCCACCCTGCAGCACCACGGCCTCTCCTCTTCCATGGCCCCCACGCAGTTGACGAAGACCACCGTCTCTGGATCCTCCAGCTGATCTTCTGCAAGAGCTTCGTCCAGCTCCAGCTGTGTCATAACACGGTCACTCTCTTCGTATCCGTAGAAACCGTCGGGATCTATCTCCTGGAACCCAGTGGCCAGAACGATGGTATCGAACTCGTGCTCCTCTCCTCTGATGGTTATCTCGTAGTTGCCGATGTATCCCTCGACCTTTTCGACTTCTGAGGACGTTAAAACAGTGACGTTCTTCTCCTCTTCTACTTTGTGCGTTAAATCCCGGGCCAGTTCCCCGGCGTCTATCTCCCTCGGGAACAGGGTGTTCAGCCGGTTGAGTTTACCACCCAGCTTGTCCTCCTTTTCCACCAGTGTGACCTTCTGGCCGGCACTTGCTAGGCTGAGAGCGGTCTGCATACCGGCCGCGCCCCCGCCTATGATGAGCGTTCTATCGCCGACGTCTATCTCCTCTTCCTTCAAAGCGGCCAAACGCTGGGCCTTAGCTACGGCCATCTTCGTGAGTATGTTGGCCTTCTCGGTGGCCTTCTCGGGTTCGTCACTGTGCACCCAGCTGCACTGGTTACGGATATTGGCCATCTCGAAGAGGTACTTGTTGAGTCCTACTTCCTCCAAAGTATCCTGGAAAACCCCCTCGTGTGTTCGTGGGGAGCACGCTGAAACAACGATCCTATTCAGATCATGCTCTTCGATAGCTTCTTTTATCGTAGATTGAGTATCCTCGGAACAGGCGAACATGGTGTCGTCCACGTATTTAACGCTGGGGAGCTTTTTTACATTCTCAACCACGCTATCGATATCGACATAATTCGATATATTCTTCCCGCAGTGACAGACGAAGACCCCTACCCTTGGTTCCTCTTCGGACACGTCCCTCTGTTCGGGTTTCTCTTCCTCTTTCTTCCTCTCCCTGTCCTTAATAGGTTCTAGGGCCTTAGCGGCGGCACCACTGGCCTGGGCCACACTGTCCGGTATGTCCTTGGGTGCCTGGGAACAGCCTGCAAGATATATACCGTCCCTTGTGGATTCCATAGGTGCTGTCAAAACGTCCTTGGATTCAAAGAAACCGTTCTCGTCCAGTTCTACGTTGAGTATGTCAGCGAGTTCTTCGTTCCCAGAGGAGGGTACGATTGCTGAAGAAAGGACTACCATATCGACTTCATTCGTGGTAACTTCGCCTTCCTCGGTGTCCTCGTACTCCACCGCTAGTTTCCCCTCCTTCGTTTTATATACCCGGCTGGGTCTTCCCCGTAGGTAGTTCACCCCTTTCTCCTTGGCGCTGTCGTAGTACTGCTGAAAATCCTTACCATATGCTCTAAGATCCATATAGTGGATATATGGTTCGATATCAGGATTGTCTCCTTTGGTGATGGAGGCTTCCTTGGTAGCGTACATGCAGCACACCCTGGAACAGTAGGGCATCCCCTTCTGTTTACATCTTGAGCCCACACACTGTATCCAGGCCACGCTGTCGGGCGCCTCTCCGTCGGAGGGCTTCAGTATTTCACCGCCAGTGGGTCCCGAAGAAGAAAGTAACCTCTCGTACTCCATGGCCGTTATAACGTTCTCGTACTCGCCGTACCCGTATTCTTCCCTCCATTCATCGGGCTCCATCATCTCGTAACCAGTAGCTACAACGATGCTGCCCACCTGCATTTTGACCTCTTCCGATTTATCCAGGAAGTGTATAGCCCCGGCATCGCAGACCCTCTCGCAGGCGCCGCACCCGACACAGTTATCATAGTCTATCGTATAAGAAAGGGGGACGGATTGCGGGTACTCGACATAGATCGCCTTTCTAGATGAGAGTTCTTCATCGAACTCATTGGGCACCTCTACGGGACAAACGTCCTCACAGTCGGCACATGCAGTACACTCCTCCGGATCCACGTACCTAGACTGTTTCCATATCTTGACGTCAAAACCTCCAGCGTTTCCGCTGACGTCCTTAACTTCTGAGTAAGTTAAAAGGTCTATGTTCTCATGTCTACTCGTCTCGACCATCTTCGGGGCCGATATGCATATAGAGCAGTCATCGGTGGGAAAGGTCTTGTCCAACTTCACCATATTCCCCCCTATGCTAGATTTCCTGTCCACCAACGCCACTTCATATCCTTTATCGGCCAGGTCAAGGGCCGTCTGAACACCGGATATACCGCCACCGATAATCAAAACATCCTTTTTCATGGCAAATCAACCATTGAATATCATATTGTGAATGGGGAAAGAAAAGGGTATTATAATACCTTCGGTTTCTATACTAACCATGCCTGCCATCTTTTGCTATATACCTTTTCACAGATATTCTATATAAATGTTTCGTGATGCAAGTGTTACTACCTACTACCCCACTACCTTTTAACCCACTACCTACTATACCGAAATCCTTTATTACCTAGAATATTACTCTCGAATCGACGATATCATGAATGGAGAATTGGAAGATGAACTCGTTGAAGGCATCAGGAAAGCGGTTACCAGCGTCACACCCGGTACGAAGCAGAGGTTGAATGAAGCTAAGGAAAAAGAGGAAAAAGATGGACCAAAGGTTCAGATGGAAGCGATACTCGAGAACATCGAAGTGGGTGAAAAAGAGAGCAGACCCATATGTCAGGACACCGGGACACCTACATTCTTCGTGAAAGTAGGATATGATTATGGAGATAAGGAGAAGATTAAAGATACGATAACCAAAGCAGTGAGAAGGGCCACCGAGGAAGTCCCCCTGCGACCAAACGCCGTTGATCCGATAAGCGACGAGAACAGCGATGACAACACGGGGAGGTTCATACCGGCTATACACTGGGAACTCGTGGAAGGCGACGAGCTGGAGATACACGTCATGCCCAAGGGAGGAGGCAGTGAAAATATGAGTAAGCTGGTCATGATGACCCCGGGGCGCGGTTTAAAAGGCGTCAAAGAGACAGTCCTTGAGCACGTGGCAGAGATGGAAGGAAAGGCATGTGCGCCCACCATAATCGGTATCGGCCTCGGCGGTGGAGCCGATCTTGCCCTTGAACTGGCCAAGAAGGCCCACCTGAGGCCTATAGGCGAAAGGCATCCCGAAGAGAGGATCGCCGAGCTGGAGGAAGAGCTTTTAGACAAAATAAACCAATTGGGTGTAGGGCCCATGGGCGTCGGAGGCGAGACAACCTCTTTAGACGTTAAAATCGAATATGCTCACCGGCATCCCGCGTCTTACCCCGTGGCTATCGTCCCCCAGTGCTGGGCCAACAGACAAACGAAGGTTGTTCAAAATGCCCAGGGGAACGTTGAGGTGATAGAATGAAGAAAGTCCTAGAGACCCCAATCGATCCTGAAGAGGTCAAGGAACTCAGGGTCGGCGACGCTTTCTACATAACGGGTACCATCTTCACTGCTAGAGATGCTGCCCATGAAAAGCTACTGGAGCTGGATGACGAGGAAGTGCCCTTCGATCCCTCCAAATACGCGATGTTCCACTGCGGTCCCGCCATCCATAAAGTGGACGGAGAGTGGGAAGTCGTCTCGGCCGGACCGACCACTAGTATAAGGATGGAGATATTCGAAGACGATTTTATAGAACGGTTCGGAACGAGGATAATAATCGGTAAAGGAGGCATGGCCGAGAGGACGTTGAAGGCCTTGGAAAAGCACGGCGCTGTTTACGTTCAGTACACCGGCGGTGCCGGAGCCCTCATGGCCAACGCCATACAGGAGGTGGAAGACGTATACTTCCTGGACGAGTTGGGCGTACCAGAGGCCTTCTGGATGTTCAGAGTCGAAGAGGCCGGCCCCTTCCTGGTGACCATGGACTCCGCCGGTAACAGTATACACGCGGACGTAGCCGAGGAGATAGACAAGAACCTAACCCGGCTCAAGGAGGAACTTTAGACCCCCAACCCCCTTTCCTATATTTTACCATGTCAAAGCATATCAAAGAGGTATCACGGCTGATACGCGAGAACGAACGCCTGGTCGTACTCACTGGAGCGGGCATGTCAGTGGAGAGCGGCATCGCCCCTTTCAGGGGTGAAAACGGACTCTGGCAGGAGTTCGATGCCCAAAAGTACGCCCATATAGAGTCGTACAGACAGGATCCAGAGAGATCGTGGGAGCTTTTCAGGCTTCAGATCGAAGAGATATACGATGCCGAGCCGCATCAAGGACATGAGGCCCTGGTGAAGATGGAAGAGGAGGGTCTCACAGAAGTGATCACGCAGAACATCGACGGTCTTCATCAGAAAGCGGGCAGTTCCCAGGTTCTAGAACTGCACGGTACCCTGTTCACCCTCTTCTGCCCTGATTGTGAAAGGGAGTACAATACCTCAGAATTCATAGAGGAAGTGAGGGAGAACAGGTGCCCGAGATGTGAGTGTGGTACCATCCTCAGACCTGATGCCGTGCTCTTCGGAGAACAGCTCCCTCAAGACACGGTAAACAGATCACTGAAAGCCGCCGAAGGATGCGACCTCATGATGGTGGTTGGCACCTCTGCAGTGGTCCAGCCAGCGGCCAGCCTTCCTGTACAAGCGAAAAGGACTGGGGCTACGGTGGTGGAGATAAACCTAGAGTCTACACCGCTGACGTCCGACGTAACGGACCTCTTCATAAAAGGAAAAGCTAGAGAAGTATTGAAAAACATAGCCGAGAAGCTATACCATCAGCTCTTCTCGTCCCAGATATCCTCATAGAAATCTATCATCTTATCTATCCTGCTCTCCATTGTATACTTCTCCGCCAACTTTCTGGACTCCCTGCTGTATTTCTCTCTGGTTTCTCTGTCCTCCAATTTTTTTATCTGCCGCTTGAATCCCTCTACATCCTCGGCCCCTAGGAAGTGTCCCCCGTACAGTTCCTGGAAGATCGGTATATCTCTTAGCACCAGCGGAAGACCGCATGACGCCCCTTCCAGTATGGTCAATCCGAAGGTCTCTTGATAGGTGGGTGCAAAGAAAATATCCGCCCCGTTATAGGCCTGGAGAATGTCCTCCATCCAGCCCGTGAAGACCACGTTCTCCGGGCTGTTCTTTATTATCTTTTTTCTTTCGAAGTAGGAGGCCACTAGGGCACCGGCCTCGTTCTTTCCCACCCACCTGAACTCGTAGTTCGGCATATTTCTTCCCACCTCTACGAAGGTCTTCAGCCCTTTCCTCTCTATGGGGTTGGCCACGTTCATCACGGAAAGGGGCTCGTTCGGGTCATGGTCCTCTCCCCTACTCTTGTATCTGTCTATCCTCACCCCGTGGGGCAGGATCTCTATATC
>JAHENW010000171.1 GCA_018610025.1 Thermoplasmatota archaeon | reverse complement strand
GGCCTCTATCTCATCCTCATATACCTGAGGGATGCTGTAGGAAGTCGGCATTTTTATCACTTATTAGTGGTTAATGATATTAAACGATAATAAAGTTTTCGTTTTTATCGTAACTATTTAGTCAATTTTTAATATTTAGAGTAAGATTAGCAATTGAAAGGTTTGATGATAAGATTAGATGGAAGGAAACAAGATACAAGTCAATCGTAAAAAAGTACATGATTTTATTTTCCGGCATGTCTATATTAGGTTTTACAATTGTTGCTATAATTGAAAATATCATCCTGAACCAGCCAATACGATTGTTGTTGATAATTGGCATTATAGGAACCATATTCTTAACAGTGGTGCCTCTATTTTCGCTTAAATCTGCTAAAAAAAGAGTTGGGTACGATTTAGAGAATGTATATTATATCGACAGAGAAGGGAGGAAAGAAAAACTTCGATTTAATGATATAGATGATATATCTGTTCCGTCACAAGAGGATAGTGGTATAATAGTGACAACAAAAGGTGACGAAAGAGTGATTTTAGGTCCAGGGACAGGAGGGAAATACGGAAGGTCTCTTATCGAGGAGTACAAAAGATGGATCAATGAGAATACTGACAAAGAAGCTTCTGTAGAATTTGTGAGCTACGACATGCCGTTCGTGAAGTGGGGGAAATATGTCATAGACCCCAACGAAGACTAACCGAACTATAAAAAGGGACCTTTTGAGAGCGACCATCTTTAAAAAAGAGGGAGTTTTTCTTGACGTTATGAACCTGAGGTAAGATGGGGGCACGGGGACCCGCAAGAAAGCTTGCTTTCTGAGGGTCTGGAGGAATCAGAGATTCCTCCGAGTGCACACATTTTTCGTAGAAAAATGGGGGCACGGGGATTTGAACCCCGATCAACGGGTTTCTTCCACGTGGAGAGCGACTCCACGCGTGCAATTACGGGTCACCGCTCCAGTTAATCATCATCCTAGTCGATGATAACTAGTCAGCAAACCCAGTTGGCGATCATTCCACGTAACTGGAGCCCGTTAGGATGCCGTGTTACCCTACGCCCCCAACGAGCAGTCCAAAGAAGCGGTGTTCCTTTTTAGGTTTTTTGGAAAGCCTATCTTTATTCAAAGGTTCGATTCGTCCCTGGGGGGCGGGGCCATGAATTCGGGACCGACAGGGTCCTCTATGGTCTCTTCGAGTATCTCCTCTATCCTGTCCATGTCCCTCTCATCTAGAGACCAATCGAACACTTCGTCAACCGGTTCCAGCTGTTTAGGTCTCCTGGCGCCCCACAGTGCTGTCTGAACACCCTTGTCTAGTATCCATCGGATGGCAAGATTGATCACTTCTTTTCCGTACTCCTTACGGGCGAACCTATCCAGCTTGGCGACGGCTTCAAGGTACTGTGAGAATCTAGGTTCCTCAAACTTTGGATCGTCCTCTTTTCTCATATCGTCCCCTTCGAAAGTAGTATCCTCGTCCATCATACCGGTGAGCAGACCTCTGCACAGGCCACCATACGTCAACATATGGATATCATTTTCTTGACAGTAGGGCAGGATATCCTTCTCGATACCCCTCTCAAAAAGGTTGTAAGGGGGCTGACACACGTGAAGAGGCGCCTTTTTTCGGAATCCATCCATCTGCTCCGGAGTGTAATTACTCACCCCTATAGCTCCTATAAGACCCCCTTCGTAGAACTCGTTCATCACCTCTGCCGTTTCTTCGAAGGGTACTAGAGGATCGGGCCAATGTACCTGATATATGTCGATATAATCCACTTTCAACCTTTCCAAAGAATCCTCTATCTCCTTTCTCAATCTCTCCTCCGTAGAATTCCTGAAGACTTCGCCATCCTTCCACTCGAGTCCCACCTTGGTGGCTATCTTTACATCGCCTCTGTCTCCATCATACCTTTCTAGAGCCTCTCCCACGATCTCTTCACTCTTTCCGAAACCGTACACCGGGGCGGTGTCTATGAGGTCGATTCCCTTGTCCAGTGCAGTTTGGATGGTCTTAACGGCCTTCTCTTTTCTACTTCCACCCCACATCCAACCACCCATAGCCCAGGTGCCCAGACCTATCCTCGACACCTCTATATCTGTCCCAGGTATCACTCTATATTTCATCGTATCGATAGTAAAAATATATCATCCCCTAAAAAATCTTCTTCCCGGGAAAATTCTTAATAACTACAGTTCAATTTTAACCCATGCAGGGATTCTATCTCTGGGTCCTCATAAATATCCTCATGGGGATCGGGGGATTCGTTATAGCATTCCATGCTGCCTGGAAAGGTAGAAATGATGAATTATCCGTGATCCCGATCTCACCAGCAGATGATAAAGACGATCACAGGGAGAGGTACAAGACAAAAAGTCTCCGACTCCTCCTGCTAACATTTTCACCTCTTATCTACACTCTAACAATATTCCTCGCCACCCTGATATTGACCCCTGATAATACCGCTGAGATGTCGTTCATAGGCGGGTTGCTTCCCGCGGTCGGTATCTCGGCCTTCTTCGCCAACGAGGGCAGGAAATATGTTTATCCAGAAGCCATGGAGGGAATCAACGACCTTGGAGGAGGTGACACGGAACTTTACCGAACCTATCTTCTTCTGTTACTACTGTTCGAACTCCCCGCTCTCTACGGATTCTTTTACTCAATAGTCGGGGTCAATACACTGGTCCAGGGCACTGTGACCGACACTCTGGCACAGAATTACTTCCTCGGTTCCTTGATCCTAGGGCTATCATCAGCAGGCACTCTCATCATGGGCAAGAGTTTTCAGAGAGGGCCCCCTCTTTTCGAAAAGAAAGGCCTTCTCAAAAGAAAATTGATAAAAACCGTTCTTCCACATATATTCAATGTCCTAGGCCTGGCTTATGCAGTATCCTTCATAACCTAATTCATCTTTTCAGTAGGCTGATGAGGTACTTCTGTTTTCCCTCGTCCCTTCCCACTTTCGTCGCCCTTCCTGTGAAACCGGGATGCCATTTTTTATAGTAGATGAACGATGTTATAGTGATTGTCGGGTATATGAACGAGAAAAAGATGAGCAAATTCAGAAGGGTACCTCTCACGTCCTGGGTGACTGTATAGAGGGTGAATACGAACAAGCCTAGTGCGAGGATACCTCCTATGGACTTCAGTCGGATATTTACCTCACGCCCAAGAGATATGACCTCCTTAGTTTTCTTGTTCAGATAATAAAGTTTGCTGTCCTGCGCTATCCGGAGGGGGATCATGAATGAGACTATGATCGGAGAAAATATCAGGATGAGGAACACCTGATCACTCAATACGTTCCCTGTATCTCTCAAGATGAAACCGATGAGGGAGAATGCGATGATGGTTGGGAAGAACGAATCTTGTAGAGACCGATAGAAGAGGTCCCAAAATCTCACGGATCCGAATTTGCGGTTCTTGATCAGAGCTACTTTCTTAGATATAGAGGTCTTTCCGACTATCTT
>JAHENW010000170.1 GCA_018610025.1 Thermoplasmatota archaeon | reverse complement strand
CCAGCTGAGCGATGTTGTTCATGTAGGGATTGAAGTCCATGGGTTTCAAATCGAACATCCCGGCTATCTCTTTGGATATCGGGTGCAGTTCGTCGAAGTTATTGTTCAATCGGGCCAGAGCACCGACCATGTACGATTCCCTGTTATTCTTCGTATATTTAGCCGTGGACTGGGGTACGATATATTCGTTGGCAACGTCCATGTAATTCTCTACATCCTCTCTTCCGGTATCAGAGGAAAATATATCGCCGTCGTAAAGTGCATATTCGTTTTCCTTTTTCAATGAAACGAACTCAGTCTCTCTCTCGAAGGCAGGAATCTTATCAGCTTTCTTTTTCAGCAGATTGGCCACCGCCTTCAGGTCATCGAATGAGTTCTCCAGTCTTTCTTTGAGTTGCAACAATTCTTCTTCGGTAGGTAGCTTTGAAAAACCGCCGGGTATCAACCGTTGGGGATGAGTGGTCCTACCGGCTATCAGAGAGGACATCTCATTGGCCAGCTTGTGAAGTCGGATTACAGTTTTGACCTCTTCAGAATGGGTCTCCGTCAATGGGATAACGGACTTTGAATTCATGAGATCGGGGAGAGCTAGATATCCCACATGGAGCACATGGCTCTGCATGTTCTCCCCGTGCAGCGCTAGTTTTCTCAACAACGTGTCATGTTCGTCCACTTCTATGTCCATGGCATCCTCGGTCGCCTTGAGCGATGTGAGGGTATGTCCTATGGAGCATATACCACATATCCGCGATGTTATATGATGGACCTCTTTCCAGCTCCTTCCCACCACTAGGGATTCGAAGAAACGCGGTGCCTCAACGACCTGCCACTCACACTTCTCCAGCTCACCATCTTCTGCGTTAACCACGATGTTACCGTGTCCCTCGACTCGGGTCAGGTACTCAACGTCGATATCTACATCTTCACTCATCTTCTCTAGCCTCCTCTTGCCAGTTGAAATATAAACTGAATTTCTTCATCACTTCTTCAGGTGTCAAACCATATTCTTCTAGAACTTCCATATGGGCGTCCTCGTTGGGGTTATCTATAAGGCCTCTGCATCCCCAGCAGATGGTTCCCTCGTTCACACAGCAAGCGTCGCAGCCGGCTCTGGTTACGGGGCCAACACAGAATTCGTCCCTCTCAAAGGCACAGACGTTCTCGTTCAGCTTGCATTCCACGCAGACCGGATAGTCTGGTATATTGGGTTCTTTCCCCATCACCAATGATTTGACTACGTGTAAGAACTCGTCCCTGTCTATGGGGCATCCATGGACCTTATAATCAACATCGATAACGGCGTCCACCGCCTTTGCCTTGTCCCATGATTCGAACATGTCTCCCTTATCCCCGTAAACTCTCTGCTTGACTTCCTCGTGATCCTGGGTGTTCCTTATGGAATTTATCCCGCCGATGGTAGCGCACGCTCCGATGGCCACCACTATATCGGCGTTATCCCGTATCCTCTTCAGCCTCTCGGCATCGTGATCCCTGGTTACAGATCCTTCGATGAATGCGATATCGTAGTCGTCGCTGTGCTCGGTCATGACTTCCCGGAAGCTCACGACCTCTACTATATTCAAGAGGTCCAACAGTTGCTCCTCCAGATTCGCTATCTGGAGCTCGTCACCTTCGCAGCCGGCGAAATCGAAGATCGCCGCCTTGGGTTTTTTAGACATCTATATCGCCTCCTCGAACCCTTGTACATCTGCATAGTTGAATACCGGTCCGTCCTGGCAGGCGTAGTATTCACCTTCTTCACCGTTTATCTGGCAGTGTCCGCATTTACCGACTCCGCACTTCATCCTCCTTTCCATGGACAGGTATATCTGTTCGGCCGGAAGTTCCTTTTCTTCCAGTTCTTGAAGGACGAACTTGTACATGATAGGAGGGCCACAAACGACTGAATAGGTGTTTTCCACATCGATGTCCACTCCGGGGATGAGTGTCGTTATAACTCCAACATTGCCCTCCCAGCACACATCGTCAGGACATTCGTCCACGGTCTCCCTGTAATCCAGTTCGTCGTTGGTCCTCCAATCTTCTACCTCGTCCTCGTAAAGAAGCTCACAAGGCTTCCTGCACCCGTACAGTATATTCACGTCCTGGAAATCTTCCCTTTTATCTATAACATAATTTATCAGTGACCTGAGAGGTGCGATCCCCAGTCCCCCGGCGATGAAGAGCAGGTTTCTTCCCTCGAGTTCTTCTACCGGAAAGCTCGTACCGTAGGGACCCCGTATACCGATCTTGTCGCCCTTTTCCTTTCTATGCAGGGCATTGGTGACGTTGCCCACTGCTCTCACGCACAACTCAAAGGTATGTCCCTCCTTGGTCGGGGCCGAAGAAACGGAGATAGGGGCCTCGCCGATGCCCGGTATGGACAGCTCGACGAACTGTCCGGGCTCGTGTCCCAGCTCTTCGCCGCTGTCCAGTTCTACTTCGAACAATTTCTCTCTCTCTGTCATCTCTTTTGTATCCACTATGGTAGCCGTCTCCGGCAGGTATATGGATTCTTCCGCACTCATCGTACCTCCTCCATCAGTTCATTGAAAACAACAGTTGGATCCGCAATATCAGGAACGCAGTGTGAAGAGCATCTTCCGCAGCCGACGCAGGCGATATCGCCGAACATATCGTAGAGATATTTGCCCTTCCTCATGTATCGGTGCCTGTACCTTTCAGATCTCTCTTCTCTAAAGTTTTCACCGCTGGCTACGACGGCGAAAGACTCCAGCAGGCATCCGTCCCACTTCCTGGTCCTCTTCCCCCCACCCAGGGAGAGATCGCTTATATCTTGAACGTCGAAACAGTAGCAGGTAGGACAGACCAGGTTACAGGAACCGCAACTGTAGCAGTCTTCGGCATGCTCCTCCCAAAATTCCTTCTTCTCGTATCCCTGTTCCATAAGCCAGGGGAGCGATTCCGGTGAGAACTCAAATTCTTTCTCAAAGGATTCTTTGATCTTTTCTTTCTCTCTTTCAACGGATTCGATGTCCTCGGATTTCGCTTCTTTTAAATCAACGCAATATCTTTCCAGAAGGTCTGAGCCTTTGCTGGAGCCAATCTCTATCGCATACCTGTCTCCTAGATCGGTCAGCATGAGGTCATAGCCGTAGTCAGTGGTCGCCGTCCCCATACTGGCCGCAAAGGACCATTCAGAAACCTCCTGCATATTCACTCCGATGAGTACCGATTCCTTCCTTTTCTTCAAATAATGCTCGTCCTCGTAGGTATCGCTGAAGACCCTGTCCATCTGTTCGATCGCTATGAGATCGTATGGATGTATACCGATGATTATTCTGGGTACGACCTCGTTGACCCCTTCCAAAGAGAGGTCTTCATCCTTCTCATATTCAAGCAGGTCTTCCCTTTGGGGCATGAAATATTTCTTAGGCGGTAACATGGTAACGTCGTAGTCCAACCGCAGGTCTTCAGCTCTTTTCAACTCTTGAAAAGCGTACTTGTGTCCCTTCTCCTGTACACCGACCACTTCCTTCTCACCCTTCTCTATCATGTCAGCAACAAAGGAATCAAGATCTTCTTTATCGATGATTTTCATGTTTTCACTCTTTTTGTTGTTGAAAATCGGCACTGTTATGAAGTTTTTAAGTCTTTCGTTGGTTATTCAAAACATAACGGATCATCAGGAGTTGTGGTTATTCATTCCCCCCATCTTCGCTGCCTGTTCTGATACGAACGTACGGCTCTGAGAAAATCTATCTTCCTGAAGCCTGGCCAGTAGACATCTGTGAAGTATAACTCGGAGTAGGCGAGCTGCCAGATGAGGAAGTTAGATATCCGTTCCTCGCCGCTGGTCCGCAGGATCAGGTCGGGGTCCGGAAAATCAGAGGTGTACAGTCTATCCGCGACTGACTTCTCGTCTATATCTTTGACTTCCAACCCGCCCTCTTTAACGTCCTCCGCCACTTTTTGAATAGCCTGCAGTATCTCTTCCCTTCCCCCGTACGCTACTGCAATATTGAAGTAGTACTCGTCGTAATCTTTTGTCTTCTCCTCGGCATAATCTACAGCCTCCCTGACCCGCTCTGGAAGTTTTTCAAGTGCACCGATGGCCTGTATCTTTATCTCGTTTTCATGCACCCTATCATCGTCGGCCGCCTTCCTAAAGTTCCTCTCGAAAAGGTCCATGAGCTTTTCGACCTCTTGGCTTTCCCGCTTTATGTTCTCCGTGGAAAACGCGTAGACGGTCAATATCTCTATGCCCAATTCGGTGCACCAGTTGAGCATGTCCTCTAGTTTATCCTTCCCCTGGATATGCCCTTCTTCTTCATCCAAGCCGAGCTGTTTGGCGAATCTGCGGTTTCCGTCCATGATCACGGCTATGTGGGTGGGTACTTTCCCCCTGTTCTTTATCTCTTTCAGCAGTTTCTTTTCGTAAGCCTTGTAGGCCGTGTCGGATATGGTCTTCGAGATCTCACTGATGGCTCTTCCCCGGTTAGTAATGAGGTGGATGGAATATAAAAATATATT